>JAPPJA010000571.1 GCA_028874675.1 Chloroflexota bacterium | reverse complement strand
GGCGTGGGCATTCTGGGTCATTGGGCTGTCAACAAAGCCCGGGTGCACCGAATTCACCCGAATACCTTCGGCGGCGTACTGGATGGCGGCAGCCTTGGTGAAGATCCGGACCGCCCCCTTGGAAGCGTGATATGCCGAGGAGGTCTCGCTCCCCACGATCCCGTAAATCGAGGAGATATTTATTATCGAACCTCCACCCACCTTCCTGAGCTCGGGAATGGCGAGTTTCGTCCCCAGGAATACGCCCTTTCCGTTCACTGCCATTACCCGGTCCCAGGTTTCCTCAGCAGTCTCCTCCACCGTGGCGCGGCCGCTGATGCCGGCATTGTTCACTACGACGTCCAGCCTCCCGTAGGCAGCCACCGTGGCATCGATAACCCTTTGCCAGTTCTCCTCGTCGGTAACGTCCAGCCGCATGAAGGTGGCTCGCCCGCCGGCCTCGGAGATCTGCGCTTCCGTGGCCTTACCCTCTTCCTCCAGAACATCAGCCAGGACCACCGCCGCTCCCTCGCTGGCCAGGAGCCTGGCCGAGGCGGCGCCAATCCCCCGGGCTCCCCCGCTAATCAGGGCGACTTTTCCTTCTACCCGCATGGAAACTCCTCCAGAACGCCAACAAAATGGCGGAGCGTTGAAACTTCAGGGACACCGGTCTTGGGAGAGGAATCAAGGAAACCAGGAAAAGAACTGTTATGTCAACGAAATAAGGCCGAAGCCCTTGGGAATGTTACATAACGTCTATTGTGCGAACCAACCTGTCGGATTCGCCTGGAGACCCTGGAGGACTACTCTTCCGCCAGTCTCCCGTCGAAACTCCCGCGAGACCCGTTGCCAGCCTCGTCAGTCTCCGGCCACGGAATGCAGCACGGTCATGGGACCGTCCATCTCAACCAGCTGGGCCTCGGCTTCTTCCAGCAGCAGGTCCAGGTTCCAGCCCTTGGCCGCGGAGATCAATACACTGGGGTAGGACTGGAGGCCAGGGGGCGTCATGGGGGAGTTGGGCTCCAGGGACTCCCCCAGCAGGTCCATCTTGTTGATAACCAGCAGGCGGGGTTTCTTGCTCAAGCCCAGGTCTTCCAGGGTCTCCTCCACCACCTCGGCCTGTTCCGGAGCCTTGGGGTGGGTAATGTCCAGGACATGCAGCAAAATGTCCGATTCAGCCAGTTCTTCCAGGGTGGCCCGAAATGCCGCCACCACCATGGGCGACAGCTTCTGGATGAAGCCCACCGTATCTGTCAGGAGTAGTTCGTCGCCGGAGGGCAGACGAATTCGCCGGGTAACCGGGTCCAGCGTCGAAAACAACTGGTTTTCCGCTTCCACGCCAGCATTGCACAACGCGTTGAACAGGGTGGACTTGCCCGCGTTGGTGTATCCAACCAGCGAGGCCGTGGGTATGCTGGCCTTCTTCCGTCGCTCAACGTAGATGGACCGCCGTTCCCGCACCTTGTCCAGTTCGGCCTGTATCCTCTGGATATGGCGGCGGATTAGGCGACGGTCGGTCTCCAACTGGGTCTCGCCGGGGCCCCTGGTGCCGATACCGCCGCCCAGCCTCTCCAGGTGAGACCACTGGCCCACCAGGCGGGGCAGCAGGTACTGGTGTTGGGCCAGTTCAACCTGCAGCTTGCCCTCATGGGTACGGGCGTGCCGGCCGAAAACGTCCAGTATCAGCGCCGTTCGGTCAATTACCTTTACCTGCAGGGCGGCTTCCAGGTTGCGCTGCTGGGTCGGAGTAAGCTCATCATCAAATATGACGGTCTCGGCGTTCTCATCGGCTACCAGGGTCTGCACTTCCAGCAGTTTGCCCTTGCCCACGTAGGAAGGCGTGAGTCTGTCCGCCTTTTGCGTTACCCTGCCCACTACCTGTGCCCCCGCGGCGTCGGTCAGGTAGGCCAGTTCCTCCAGCGTATCATCGAGTTCCCACATGTGGTCGCGGCTCTTCAGTTCCACCGCAACCAGAATGGCTCTTTCCCTTTCGGGTTCAGTGCTGACAGTTTTCCTGGGAATGACTCTATCCCTCCCGTGGCGCCGGTATTGTCCAGTTTTCCAGCCGCTGGCAGCCCGTCTCCACTCTTTCGTCAGGAGTGGTCAGGGACAGTCTTATGTAACCTTCGCCGTACTGCCCGTAGCTGGAACCGGGGGTGACGACAATGTCTATATCCTCCAGCAGCCGGGCAGCGAAGTCCGCCGAGGTGAATCCCTCGGGAACCCTGGCCCAGATGTAAAGGCTGGCCTGCGGTACGGCCACATCAAGGCCCATCGAGCGCAGAGCCTGCACAACCCGGTCTCGTCGCCACTGGTAGATCACCCGGTTGTCCTCAATGCAGTCCTGGGGCCCGGTGAGCGCTTCCATTGACATTTCCTGAATCGCCTGCGGGACTCCCGAATCCAGGTTGGCCTTGATCTGGAACAATGCCTTGATCATATCGGCGTTGCCGACTGCCATACCCATTCGCCAACCGGTCATGTTGTAGCTCTTGGAAAGGGAATGAAACTCAATGCCCACGTCCATCGCGCCTTCGACCTGCAACACGCTGGCGGCCTTGTAACCGTCGTAGCCAACCTCGCTGTAGGCTGCATCGTGCAACAGGGCGATGTCGTGCTCCCGGCAGTAGGCTACGTAGG
>JAPPJA010000051.1 GCA_028874675.1 Chloroflexota bacterium | reverse complement strand
TCTTCTACCGGAGACTGTACCTCAGGTGAGTTCCGGCGCGGGCCGAAAACCCTGTGCCAGGAACTGCCCGGCCCTTCAGATTATTCTTCGTCTTCGCTGCGCTCGGACACGCCGGCCTCAGCAAATGTCTCCATCTCGGCCAGGCACAACGACGCAGCTTCGATCAGGTGCATTGCCAGGGCCGCGCCGGTGCCTTCACCCAGCCGCATTCCCATATCAAGCAGGGGAGTCAGTCCCATGGCGTCGAGGCCCACCCGGTGCCCGGGCTCCACGGACTGGTGAGCCGCAATGAAGTAGTCCTTTGCCGCCGGCGAAATGAGCCACGCAATCAGCGCCGCCGCGCCTGAAATGAACCCGTCCACCACAACGGGCCGGTGGCTGGCCGCGGTGCCCAGCATTGCTCCGGCCAGCACCCCGATTTCCAGGCCGCCCACCTTGGAAAGGACGTCAAGCCCGTCTTTCGGGTCAGGCCGGTTTACTTCAATGGCCCGGCGCACTACTTCAACCTTGTGGGCCAGTCCCGGGTCGTCCAGGCCGGTCCCGCGCCCCGTGGTTACAGCGGGGTCCGCGCCGGTCGCCACAGCGGTAATTGCGCTGGAGGCGGTGGTGTTCCCGATTCCCATGTCGCCGCAGGCAATGATGTCGGCCCCCTCTCCAATTTGCTCCCTGGCGGCGTCAATGCCAATCTCCAGGCAGCGAACGGCCTGCTCTCGAGTCATGGCCGGACCCACTGCCATATTGGCAGTCCCGTAGGCAACCTTAACTGACCTGAGCAGGGGATGGGGGTCCAGGTCGGCGGCCACCCCCGCATCGAGGATAACAATCTCGGCCCCGGCATGACGCGCCAGCACATTGATGCCAGCGCCACCCCGCAGAAAGTTGTACACCATCTGGGGGGTAACTTCCTGCGGATACGCGCTTACGCCTTCAGCTACCACGCCGTGGTCTGCCGCCGCGAGGATTACGGACTTGCGGCTTATCCGGGGCACGGTTTCGCCAAACATCCCGGCCAGCATGACCGACAGGTCCTCCAGTCGTCCCAGGCTGCCCAGGGGCTTGGTAAGGGTGTCCTGCCTGGCACGGGCAGCTGCCATCGCAGTCTCGTCGCGAGTGGAAATGCCTTCGATGGTGGCGTCCACCAGTGGAGATATGGTCATGGAGCCTCCTGCAATATTGGGACCAGTCTGAGCAACCCGGGGCTGTTCCCTTCCGTTACCTAGAATTCAATGCCGGGTTGCGCCTTGATGCCGCTCTGGTAGGGATGCTTGACGACGTTCATTTCGGTCACCAAGTCCGCGTACACAACCAGGTCTTCAGGGGCATGGCGTCCCGTAATGATGACGTGCAGCATCTCCGGACGACTCCTGAGGACTTCGATGACCTCTTCGGTGGCAATCCAACCGTAATGCATGGGGTAGGTAAATTCGTCCAGAACCACGACATCGTACTCGCCGGAGGCCAGAACCTCCTTGGCATCCTCCCACAGGGCCCTGGCGAGGTCGGCGCTCTGGTCCAGGTCCTGGGAGCGCCAGGTAAAGCCGTCTCCCATGGCTCGCATGGCAACGCCGATTTTCTGGGCGGCCCGCTGCTCCCCAAAGTTGGCGGTGGTGTGTTTGATGAACTGAAGCATTATCACGCGCAATCCCCGGCCCCAGGCGCGGAACAGCACACCCATGGCCGCTGTGGTCTTTCCTTTGCCATTGCCCGTATTGACAATCACCAGTCCCTTGTTGATCCGGGGACCCTTAACCGACTGAGGTCCCTCGCGGCTTTCCTGATCGGCGCTCATTGCTGACAGTCCTCCTGGAGGCATGAGTTCGTGGAAAGAGCCTTCCTTCAAATCACTTTTGAGCCGGGGTCTTATTCTACCACGCAGGTATCTATGAACCGGCGGGCCAGGCCCGGACTGCTGCCCAGGTGAATGTGGATGTATGATGCCCAGATACTGCCCACCTGGAAACCTTCCGGACGGTTATCCTGGTTCACAACCCGGTAAACGGACTGTTCCGGCCGGGGTTGCTCGGCCAGTACCGACCAGTGAAACTCATGCCCGCGGACCCGCTGTCCCTTCCGGAGTAGCGGGGTATCCTCTCGCGCCTCAACCTCACGGTAGCCCAGCGTCAGCCGGCGGTTGCTCATGGACGAAATTACGGGAAGCGCACCCACCATGGGAAAGTCGTTGCCGTCAAGGTCCGACAGGCTCTGGCCCAGGTACATCAGGCCGCCACATTCGGCATATACCGGCACTTCCCTCTTCAGCGCGTCCCTCATCGACTCCAGCATAGGTGTGTTTCCCGAAAGTTCTTCAGCAAACATTTCCGGGAAGCCTCCCCCAATATAGATGCCGCCCACACCCCGGGGCACTTCCCGGTCAGTCAACGGGCTGAAAGGCACCAGCTCGGCTCCCCAGGCTTCCAGCAAGTCCAGGGAATCCTGGTAATAGAAACTGAAGGCCTTGTCCTGGGCTACGGCAATACGGGCGCGTCTTGGTTGCGGCTCCGCCGGATATACTTGGGGATCCTCCATTTCAGGAGAGGTGCCGGACGCCAGCTCAAGTATTCGGTCCAGGTCTATGGACTCTTCCACCTGCGCAATCAGGGCATCGTACCACTGCTGGACCA
>JAPPJA010000360.1 GCA_028874675.1 Chloroflexota bacterium | reverse complement strand
TAGTTGACCTCTTGCAGGCTCTCTGGATTCCGGCTCAAGGCCGGAATGACGCCAAGCATTTAGGACTCATCATTTCAATAGCGATGCACCACTAGTCCCGTTGCAGCAACTCAATCCGCACGTCGTCCGGCGCTCGCACAAAAGCCACATGCACACCCGGCCGGATGGTTCGGGGTTCCCGCGCCATTTCCGCTCCCCGCCGCTTCAGCTCGGCCACCGTCTCCTCCAGGTTGTCCACCCGGAACCCGAAATGGTCCAGCCCCAGGTGCGGCTCCCGGGGACTGCTGTCCATGTTCTCCTCTTCAGGCACTGTGGCGATGAAGACCATCAGACCGTCAATGTCCAGGTCCGTTCGCACGAACCCGTCCGACTGCACCGAGTGAATCACCTTGGCATCGAATACCCTCTCAAAGTAGGCCGCCATCTCCTCCGGCTTCCTGGTGCGAAGGTGAATATGGTCGTAGGTGTACTTGGGCATAGCTACCTCTCAATCTTCCAAGCGTTGCCTCAAATTAGGCTTGGCACGCCCGTTTGTCAAGAAAACAACGGGCTGGGCAGCATCGCGACTCAGAGGCCGTCGTCAAATTGAATATTGAATGTTTTCAGCGCGCCATTTCGTCGTTCCCGCGAAGGCGGGAACCTCGAGTGCTGGGCAAGCCTCTCTCGGTTGTCTGCCAGGGGCAAAGCGGGCAGCCAGTTTCATACGCCATTGCCCCATCCCGCCCCTCCCTCCAATACCCCATTTCATCTCCGTGCCGCTATAATGTCCCCAAAGCGCACCCCTGAACCCCTACACCTTTTCCCAGGAGGAAGCATGAAATACGACGTGATTATTGTTGGCGGTGGCGCCGCCGGGTCGGTGCTGGCCAGCCGCTTGGTGGAAGACCCCGGCACTTCGGTCCTGGTGCTCGAGGCGGGCAAGGACTACCCGGACCCGGAAAATCTTCCCGACGAGATTAAGTTCGGCGGTACCAGGTACGCCGAATCCCCCGACTCCGAGCACAACTGGGCCCTGCGCGGCACCATCACCGAGGAGCAGGGTGAAATCCACGTGGCCCAGGGCAAGGTCATCGGCGGCGGTTCATCCATCAACGGCCAGGCCATGCAGCGCGGCCTCCCCGAGGACTTCGATTCCTGGTCCTCCCGGGGCAATACCGAGTGGTCCTACGACAAGGTCCTTCCCTTCTACCGCAAGATGGAACGGGACCTGGACATCCAGGACGACTTCCACGGCACCGACGGCCCCATCCCCGTACGTCGCCGCCAGTCTGGCGAACCCTCTCCCATCCAGCGGGCTTTCCGGGACGCCTGCATCGCCGACGGCTACTCCTTTGTCGAGGACACCAACGGCCCCAACCCCACCGGCGTCGGCGTGGCCCCCACCAACAACCTCGGTGGCGTCCGCATGAGCGCCGCCCTGGCCCACCTCACTCCCATGCGCCACCGCCTCAACCTCACCGTTCGCGGCGAGGTCTATGTCCAGAAGGTCCTATTCGAGGGCCGCAATGCGGTGGGCGTCGAAGCGGTCAGCGGCGGTGAGACTTTCCAGGTCTTTGGCGAACGTGTGGTGCTGTGTTCCGGCGCCATCAGGTCTCCCCAGCTGCTGATGCTCTCCGGCATCGGCCCCCGCGACCAGCTGGAGCAGTTCGGCATCGAGGTCCTGCAGGAAGCGCCGGGCGTGGGCCAGAGCCTCTGGAATCACCTCAGCGCCCATATCAACTACAAGGTCAAGGATGGCGTCAGCATGGAGCCCAACCTCGACGGCGCCCATTTCAGCCTGCACTACACCTCGGACGGTTCCGACGAGACCAACGATATGCTTCTTCGCACCAACACCGTGGTGGACGAACGCGAGGAGCGTGTCCGCGGCGTCCGCACCCGTTACAACACTGGCGATGTGTCCCCCGAGCAGTCCGCCCGAATGTCCTGCACCCTGGGTCTGCCTATGGGTTCCGGCTTCGTGCGCCTGGCCTCCGCCGACCCCGGCGTCCAGCCCACCTTCAACTACCGCTACCTGCAAAACCCCGACGACATGCGCCGGGTGCGCGAGGGCATCCGCAAGGGCGCCCGGTTGCTGGAATCCGACGCCTACCGGGACGTGATGGACTATCGCATCACTCCCACCGACGAGGAACTCAACAACGACGATGCGCTGGACCTGTACATCCGCAGTACCGTGGGCACCGCCCGCCACGTCTCCGGCACCTGCAAGATGGGCCCCGACTCGGACCCCATGGCCGTTGTGGACCAGCGCTGCCGGGTCAAGGGCGTAGAAAACCTGTTCGTGGCCGACGCCTCCGTTGTCCCTCACATCCCCCGCTCCGGAGGCCTCCACCCCACCGCCCTGATGATCGGCGAAAGGGTCGTGGAATGGGTCGCCCAATCCTGAATCCCAACCAAAAAAACCTTCCCCCTCAACGGGGGAAGGTTAGTAGTTCAACTAGATTGTACTGATGGGTTGGGGCTAAACCGTCGTTCCCGCGAAGGCGGGAACCTCGCCGGCTATAGTCAGGATTCCCCCTGCTTCAAGCACGACGAGCCAATTTGACGACACCACCTAACGGGTAGAGGACAGGGCTATCGCATGAGTGAGTAAATTGTCATTCTGAGCTTGCCGAAGAATCTAAACTCCT
>JAPPJA010000117.1 GCA_028874675.1 Chloroflexota bacterium | reverse complement strand
GGAATAATCGTCGCGGCCCTGGACTTCCGCGTTCCCCCCGAAGCCTCCTACCCCGCATCCTTCCAGGACATCCACTACGGCATCCGCTGGTGCAAGGCCCACGCCGCCGAGTGGAACGGCAACCCCGACAGCATCGGCGCAATGGGCACCTCCAGCGGCGCCCACCAGGCCATGCTCCTGGGCATGCGGCCCAGCGACTCCCGCTATGCCGCCCTGTCCCTGACCAACGGGGCCTCCGACGTGGACGGCGCCCTCGGTTGCGTGATTATGGTCTCTCCCGTAATTGATCCCCTGGGCCGCTACAACTACGCCAAAGGCATCCGCGAGGACATCAAGCCCCCCGAGTCGGTGGGCGAGCGCACCGTTGCCATGCACGATATGTACTGGGTAACCGAAGAGGCCATGGCCGAGGCGGCCCCCGCCCGCGCCCTGGCCGGCGGCGAGCAGACCGAACTGCCGCCCACCCTGTGCCTGGCCCGCAACTACGAGGCGGCCCATCCCCGCCCCGACCTGGACGAGTTTATCGCCCAGTACCGCAAGGCCGGCGGCAGCATCGACGTAACCATCTTTGAGGAAGAGGGTGAAGGCGTCCTCCGCGACCTCTCCACCGACGTGGCCCAGCGCGCCCTCGAACAGATGACTTCCTTCATCAACCAGCACCTGGGCTAGACTCGACGCTAAGGTCGGACACTTACCAGGTGTCGGCCGCGCCAGAAGCTGGAAGAGCCCACGCTGACCGGTCAGCGTGGGCTCTTCCATTGGCAAATCCTGGCCTGAAGGCTACTGCTCGTACCACCCCGACGCGAAAATGTAGCCGTCATGCAGCACGGCAAAGGTGTGTTTGCGCTGCTCCTGCCCCGTGCCCGGGTTTATTATTACGTAACTGCTCCAGGTGCCGGACTCCGTAGCCGCCAGCAGGTCATCCCCATAGAAATAGCCGGTGGCATCCACTCTCAGGCTGGGGTCCCGGTCCCGCAAGCTGGGGTTGTGGTGGCCGATGGTGATCCCTGTCCCTGCGTCCACGATGAAGGCATACCACTGCCCGTCCACGCTCTCCCTGGTGTTGTAGTAGGCGATGGTGTCGTCCAGGCCTAAAGCGTCGTAAAGGTTGATTGCCCGCTGGACGAAAGACTGGGTGTAGGCTTCCACATCCGCCTTGCTGGGGCCATCTTCGTACCACCCCGAGCCAAACAATATGCCGTCGCGCAAGACCATCCAGGAATGCTTGGTTTCCACCCCTCCGGTTGCCGGATTGGTGAATGTATAGCTGAACCAGGTCCCTTCTTCATCAGCTACGGCCGCAATAGCCGAGCCTGCCGGGTAGCCCAGGGGACCGGTGATTTGGGAACTGTGGGCGCCAATCTGCCCCGGATTTACCCCATGGCCGATAAGGTTGCCGGACTCTATATCACCCACAAAGAGATACCATTGTCCATCCACGCTTTCCGGGGAATTGTAATAGGCCAGGGTGCCTTCCAACCCAACTGCGTTGTAGAGGTTGATTGCCTGCTGAACGTAGGCTTGGGTGTAAGCCGGGGCATCCGTCTTGCGCGGCCCGTCCTCGTACCAGCCGGTCCCGAAGGTCAAGCCATCGTGGACAACCATCCACGAATGCTTGGTCTCCGCCGCGCCGGTGGCAGGGTTCAGGAAGGTGTAATCAAACCAGGCGCCCTCGGGTTTCGCGGAGGCGGCGACCGCCACGCCGGCGGGAAAGCCATTCGGCCCGACGGCTTGTGATACATGCTGACCCGCATACGCAGGGTTGGCGCCGTGGGCCAGGAAGTTCTCGTCCTCATCAATAATGAATATGTACCAGGGTCCGTCAACGCTCGCCTCGCTGTTGTAATAGTCAGCGGTGTCCTCCCGCCCGAGCGCGTTGTACAGGTTGATGGACTGCTGGACCAGCGCCCTGGTGTATGCCGGGCCGTCGGTCCTGCTGGGCCCCGGCTCATACCAGCCCGAGCCGAACATCATCCCGTCGTACCTGACCACCCACGAATGCTTCGTTTCCACCTGACCGGTGGCCCGGTTCAGGAAGGTATGATCGAACCAGCTGCCCTGCTCACTGGCGACGGTGTAACTCACGGTCCCGGATGGGTAGCCGTTGGACCCGAAAATGTCGTGCACGTTCTTGCCCACGAGCTCAGTAATGCCATGTCCAACCATGTTCTCGTTCTCGTCTGCTATGAACATGTACCACTGTCCGTCAATACTCTCGGGAGCGCTGTAAAAGGTTGCAGTGGCTTCCAGGCCTTTTTCCTCGTACATCTTTATGGCCTGTTCGACGTAGTGCTTTGTGTACTCGGCGGGCCTCCACCTGGGCGGCGCCTGGGATTCCTCTTCAGCCTCGCTCACGGAGACCGCTGCCCCAGCGGGTCCGGCGGCCCCAGTCGCACCGGCCGGGCCAACGGGTCCAGCCGGACCGGTCGCACCAGCGGGTCCGGCAGGGCCAATTGCACCCGCGGGTCCCGCAGCCCCAGCCGGTCCGGTCTCACCAGCGAGGCCAGCGGGACCCTGGGGGCCAAGCGTCCCAGCCGCGCCGGCTTCGCCTTGAACTCCCGGCGGGCCCGGTTCGCCAGCCGGGCCGGCGGCGCCCTGGCAGGCCGCAAGGGCCAGCGCCAGGACAAGAATCAACATCGCGAAC
>JAPPJA010000531.1 GCA_028874675.1 Chloroflexota bacterium | reverse complement strand
GGCCGACACGGCCCTCCGTACAGCCGACAGCGGTTACCTTACCCGCAGGCTGGTTGACATAGCCCAGGAAGTTATTGTCCTCGAGGAGGACTGCGGGACCTTCGACGCCTATTACATCGAAGCGCGTCCCGACGGGTCCGCCAAGGCGACCCTTCCCGAGCGCATCGCCGGCCGGATGTCCGCCGGCCCCATAGTGGACGAGAATACCGGCGAAATCCTTGTGGACCGAAACGACATAATCGACGAAGAAATGGCCGAGAGGATCGCCGCCGCGGGTGTCGCCCAGGTGCCGGTCCGGTCGCCCCTTATTTGTGAGACCCGCCGGGGTGTTTGCCAGATGTGCTACGGCAGGCTGCCGGCAACGGGCGACGTAGTGGAGTTCGGCCAGGCGGTGGGCATAATTGCCGCCCAGAGCATCGGTGAGCCGGGCACACAGCTTACCATGCGTACCTTCCACACCGGCGGTGTGGCGGGTTCCGACATCACCAGCGGTCTGCCCAGGGTGGAGGAAATTTTTGAAGCCCGGGTCCCCAAGGGTGTGGCCCGCCTGTCTGAAATAGACGGGTTGGTAGAACTGGCCCTGGACTCCGAGGGCCGGCGCCTGGTGGACGATCCGGTGAGGATTGTTGACCGGCAGGAATTCCGGGAAGAGTACCTGCTGCCGGAGGGCGTACAGCTTCTGGTGGATGACGGGGATGACGTGGAAGCGGGCATGCTGATGGCCGCGACCCTGCCTTCCCTGGGTTACGAATCCAATACCGAGGAGGGCCATGAGCCCGAGCCGGTGCTGGAAGTGGTTGCCAACGTGGGTGGACGGGTGGAACTGGGCGAGAACCTGATTTCCATCGTCTGGGAAGACCCCGAGGAACGGGAGTACATGGTGCCGGCCGCTGCCGAACTGCTGATTACCGACGGCGAGCAGGTGAGGGCGGGTGACCGTCTGACGGCGGGCCCCAAGAATCCTCACGACATTCTGAGCATCCAGGGTACGGGCGAGCTGCAGCAGTACATGGTCAACGAGGTGCAGCAGGTTTACCGGTCCCAGGGTGTGGGCATCCACGACAAGCACATCGAAATAATCCTGCGCCAGATGCTGCGCCGGGTCCAGGTGAAGTCCATAGGAGATTCGGACTTCATTCCGGACCAGGTGGTGGACAAGGTCCAGTTCCAGGAGAATTGCGCCAAGGTGCTGGCAGAGGGTGGCGAACCCGCCACGGCCGAACCGGTTCTGCTGGGTGTCACCCGCGCCTCGCTGCGGACCGACAGCTTCCTGGCCGCGGCGGCATTCCAGGAAACTACTCGGGTACTGACGCAGGCCGCCCTGAGCGGTCAGCATGACTACCTGCAGGGCCTGAAGGAAAATGTCATCATCGGACGGCTGATTCCGGCCAGGCTGGAATCGACCGAGCTGGTTGAGGAGCCGGAGACGGTGGCCCTGCCCGGCTTTGACGAGATCGGCGCGGTGGAGGAACTGGTGGCCGCCGGCTGGCTGGAAGCATCCGATGCCGCAGCCGGAACTCCCCTGACCTTTGGGGGCGGCTCGGAAGACCTGGCGGCGTCGGGCTTCTTCGTGGAGAGTGAGTCAACACTGATCGGCGATGAGGCTGGCGGTGAGACCGGGTCCAACGGGCTGGGTCTTGCCGATAACGCTGACGGAGGGGAGGGCCTGCCGAACTTCTCTCTGGATGGTGATGAATAGCTCGAGCGCCAACGGAGGCGTCGGTTCACCGGACACGAAAGGTCAGCCAGACCTGTCCGTTGAACTGGCGCCTTCCCATTCCTGGGGCCTGCTTCTCAAAAACCCCGTAATGGTTGCCTCCGGAACTTTCGGGTACGACGGTTACGGACGGGGCATTCCCCAGGAAATGGACCTCTCCCGACTGGGGGCGGTCATCCCCAAGACCTTCACCCGCTACCCCCGCGAAGGAAATCCCGAACCCCGCTGGTACCCGGAGTCGTACCGGGTCGCCCGTGAAACCGGTGAGCCGGTGCTGCTCAATGCCATCGGGCTGACCAACCCGGGAATCGAAGCGGGAGTCAGGGACGTAGCTCCTCAATGGGAAAGCTGGAACGCGACCATGTTGCTGAGCATGTCGGGTGAAACGGTTGCGCAGTTTGGCGAAATGGCGGCCATGACCCAGGGAAAGCCGGGTTTTTCGGCGATTGAGTTGAACCTGAGCTGCCCAAACGTGGAGCAGGGCGACCTGTTCAGCTACAGCGCTGAAGGGACCTTTAAAGCGGTGCACGCAGTAAAGCGACACGCCGAGGTCCCGGTGCTGGCCAAACTGGCTCCCAACGTCCCCGACGTCGCGCCCATAGCCAGGGCTGCCGTCGAGGCGGGGGCTGACGCGCTGACCATTTGCAATACCATTCCGGCCATGACCATTGACGTGGAATCCCGCCACCCGGCGCTGGGGAATGTTACCGGGGGGCTTTCCGGACAGGGGCTGCATCCCGTGGCGGTGGCCCTGGTTTACCGGGCGGCCCAGGCGGTCAGCGTCCCCATAGTTGGCGTTGGCGGTGTTTTTACGGCGAAGGATGCCCTGGAGTTCATACTGGCTGGAGCGACGGCCGTGCAGGTGGGGAGCGCGAACCTGGCTGACCTGTGGGCGCCCTTCAATGTGCTGGACGGCATCAGGTCCTACCTGGGGG
>JAPPJA010000484.1 GCA_028874675.1 Chloroflexota bacterium | reverse complement strand
ACGAGCAGAACCTCCGCGCCCTCGCCGCCCTCGTAACCGACCCCACCCGCCTCCCCAAAGGCCTCCGCCCCACCGCATGACCCAGCACGCCCACTAACCCCTGGCCCCCAGCCCCTAACCCCTGCAGTTCCGGGCGGTCGGGCCTTCGGCCTTCCCTTGTGCAGGGGCTGCGCCCCCGCAACGCCCCCCTCTGGCTAGCCACCGTGTTTATTCTTCTCCACCAACGTGGCTAGCCAACAGTGTCTCCTCCCCCTCTTGCCGTCTCAAGCCACCGACCACTGCCTTTCACCAGTCCACCTCCAACAGCCGCTACAACTCTCCGTCGCTACACTCAAGCTTCGGCCCTGGTCGTCTCAAATGTCCTTCCAGTTCTTTGCACATGCCATCAACCAGCACATACACCCTATAGACAGAAGTCGTCAAAGTGGGCTATCATTCGATTGGTCCTCCTGGTGAGCTACCTTGGTTGATGGAGACTTCCAAAGTTATCTCACCAGGGGACTTTTTTCAAACGCCTTCTGGCATAAGGCCTCACCGTGTATTTTTCGGAACTGTGGTATCGTGCCCCATACAAAAAGTATATGTCAATAATTATTCAAGATTTCTCTATTGGCACATACCAATGCGCCTGTTGATAGGCTCACTTAGTTAAGAAAGCAACGTTGCATTATCGTAAAGCTGTCTTCGATCTCAGACCGGATATAATGAGGAGGCTCCAAACGCAGGGCCCGGCACTGTGACAATCGCACGGACTGTGAGACGTGAGAATCAGGCCCGTGTCTGGTCCCCATCCTGTCACGATCTACCGTACATACCTGGACAGAAGGCACCGATGGCACTTTGGCATCGCATTCCCATTTCAAATAGCAGCCGCAAACGCCGCACCCCCGTATCCGCCGCTATCCTCCTCCTCTGCACTGCCCTCAGCCTCCTGAGCGGGCGCGGGGCGGCCCCCCCCCCCCCCCCCCAGCAGGCCCCCCCCCCCGGGCGCCCCGGCCCCCCCGCCCCCCCCCACCCCCCACCCCCCCGAACCCCCCCCTACCCCCCCCCCCGCCCCGCCCCCCCCCCCCGTGGGGGGGCGCGGGCCGCCCCCCGCCGCAGCCCCGCAGCAGGCAGCGTCGCCGTTGTGCACCGGCACCGCCGCCATCCCCGACCCGGAACCCGCCGGCCTCGTCGCGGACTGTGAAACCCTCCTCGGCCTCAAGGACGAGCTCGCCGGCGATGCCGCCCTGAACTGGAGTACCTCTCTCCCCATATCCGACTGGGAAGGCGTCACCGTCGAAAATGATCGTGTGACCGTGTTGGACCTATTCAACAAAGAGCTGACAGGGCGCATTCCGGCCGAGCTGGGCAACCTGACAAACCTGAAGGAATTGGACCTCGCTATCAATCAGCTGACGGGCACAATCCCCGCCGCCTTGGGCAGGCTGACAAACCTGACGAGGTTGAGACTTGGCTCCAACCGGCTGTCAGGAAGCATTCCTGACGAGCTGGCCAATCTGACGAACATTGAGAACATTTCCCTCTTCTTTAACCAGTTGACCGGCTCCGTGCCGGTTTGGCTGGGAAATCTGACGAACCTGAAGGGACTGGACCTCTTTGTCAACCAGATTACGGGTACCATCCCGCCCGAGCTTGGCAACCTGACGCAATTGGAGGCGCTGAGCCTTGGCGACAACCAACTGACCGGTACCATCCCCGCCGAGCTGGGCAAGCTGGCAAATCTGACGCATCTGAACCTCACTGACAACCAGCTGAAGGGGCAAATTCCAGTCGAGTTGAGCAATCTCACAAACTTGAAGCGGCTGTACCTCGGCGACAATAGCTTGACAGGAAATATCCCGACCTGGCTGGGTAACCTCACGAAACTGGAAGCATTGTCCCTCGGTAGCACCCAATTGGCAGGCCATATCCCCGTTGAGTTGACGACCCTGACCAACCTGCAGCAGCTGTACCTCCATAACAACCAGCTGTCTGGTGCCATCCCCCCTGAGTTGAGCAAACTAACAAACCTGCGGCAGCTGCATCTCGCCTTCAACCAGCTGACCGGCGTCATCCCCGTCGAGTTGGCAGCCCTGACAAACCTGACCTTTCTGGACCTCTCCTCCAACCAGCTGACGGGTACGATCCCGGTTGAGTTGAGCAGGCTCACGAACCTTGACGAGCTGTCACTCTCCTCCAACCAGCTGACAGGCACCATCCCTCCCGAGTTGGGTAAATTGACCAACCTGAAATACCTGGCCCTGGACAGCAATGACCTGACGGGTACCATCCCCGCCGAGTTGGGTAAATTGACGAATTTAGCGTCTTTGCTCCTCGCCGACAACGACCTGACCGGATCAATTCCCACCGAGCTGGATAACCTGGTTCCCCCGACCGGCAAACTGTATAGAGTGCGCATCGCCACCGGTAACCCCGGCCTGTGTGGACCCATTCCCCCGGCCCTGCACGCGTTAAGTCCGGCTCCACCTGATGTTGTCAACGACCTCGGCAGCGACACCTACCCCACCGGCAATCTCGGATCCTGCTCTTCCACACCCCTGGCACCGCCGGAACTGACCGCCACGGCAGTCGCAGGTGCTGTCGAGTTAAGCTGGAAAGAGGTGGCCGGGGCCGCCCGCTACGAACTCCTGACCTGGTGGGACGCACAAACAG
>JAPPJA010000242.1 GCA_028874675.1 Chloroflexota bacterium | reverse complement strand
GCAGGACCACCAGGCACATGCAGACAAAGTAGATGGCCAGAAACAGGCTCAGCCACCAGCAGAGAGGGCCCAGCCACACCTTCAGTGGGATCTGGTAGCCCGTGGGCAGACCCTCCCAGAACCAGCGCATGGCATCCCCCTCTGGCCGGGGGATGAGCCAGTCCGGCAGAAAAGGATGAATATACCCTGCCCAGTTGTTTTCCGGTGTGGCGGCGTAGTACGGGGCAGAGATAATGGCCACCCATGAACCCACAATGAAGATGGGCATGCCGCTCACCACCAGGCCCATGATCAGGATGACTACCAACTCGGCCGGATTGAGCAACCAGCGGCCGGTTTGCCGGTGGACCAGCGCATTGGCGAAGATGAGCAGCACGTATGGAGCCCCTACTCCAATCGGGAAGAAAGACCAGGTGAAGTTGAGGCCGCCCAGCATCAAGCCCCAGGCACCTCCCACGGACAGGCAAGCCACCATGAGCAAGCCCAGCAGGACCGAGCGCAGGGTCAGACCCTTTCCTGCAAAGGGTATTTTCTGCTGCGCATATCGCGTTAGGTGCGGAACGCCTGCTGGCATGGGTTTTGGGAAATCTGTGCTTGTTGGATCCGGGCGGAGATTGACTGACTAGCTCGAGAAGCGCTCTTAAAACCCGGCGGTCGTGGATCGGTGGGAGTGATAGCTCTGGCACTGGTGGCCATCGCCATCATACAAGCTGGCTTAAGTATACCATGGAAGGGCGCTGTCCGAAAGCTGAAGCAATCGTGCGGAATAGCTTCATTAACAGGAAGGAGTCTCACAGCGCGACACGAAACTGTCCGCCGGGTCGAGATAGTAGAAACTGCGCTACTTCTTGACACCTTTATTTTTCCAATCTAATTTGTCCTGCCATTCCCGCCATTAACCAGTAAGCAAGTTAAAAATGACCGAGCCGCGCTCTGGTCATCCTCTGCCCTCTGAGCATTCGAACGCCCTGCTGATTCCGGTTCTCTTCTTTTTTTCCGGGGCTTGCGGACTGGTCTACGAGGTGGCGTGGGCTCGGATGCTGACGGTCCTGTTCGGCACCACTTTGTTTGCCGTGAGCACGGTCCTCAGCGCCTTCATGGCCGGCCTAGCCCTGGGCAGCTTTCTCTTCGGCCGCTGGCTCGACCGGCTTGACCGGCCTCTGCGCGTCTTTGCCCTGCTCGAATTCGGGATCGGACTTTTCGCCCTACTCTTTCCCTGGATCGTCTCTGGCCTAGGCCGGATCTACGGGGGCTTACACCTCTACGAGGACAGCCTCTACGTTTTTTCATTCATCCGCTTTCTCCTGTGCTTTGCGGTTTTGCTGGTACCCACTGTGCTCATGGGTGCCACCCTGCCCGTGGTAGTCAAGTTTGCGGTGCAGCGGCTTTCCCGCTTGGGCAAGGGAGTGGGCGGACTGTACGCCATCAATACCTTGGGGGCTGTTGCGGGCATCCTGCTGGTCACCTTCCTGCTGATGGAATGGCTGGGCTTGAAGGGCAGCACGTACATTGCGGCGGCTGTGAATTTCCTGCTCGCAGGAGGTGCTTGGATGGCCGGCAGAGACTGGGTTGTCCAGCGGGAGCGCGCGGCGGAAGAGTGGGATGCCCGGCCCAATCCGCGCCCGATTCCGCCTGTGGCCCTAGCCGCTGTCTTGGGTGGATTCGCCCTGTCCGGCTTTGCCGCCCTGGGTTACGAGGTGGCCTGGATGCGGCTGCTGACGGTGGGTTTTTCGGCCAACTCGCACTACGAGTTCAGCATCATCCTGACCGCCTTCCTGCTGGGCCTAGCGCTGGGCAGCTTTGTCTGCAGCCGCTTTCTGGACGGTCGCCAGGACCTGCTCTCGCTGTTTGGCGGCATCCAACTCCTCATCGGTTTGCTAGGGGTGATTTCCATACCTGTTTTCGCGACCCTGCCCTCGCTCATCGAAACGGCCAAGGGCGCGCGCACTTGGCTGGAATTTGAAGGAGGGGTTTTTATCGTCTCGACCGCCCTCATGCTTGTTCCAACCCTCCTGATGGGCGCTACCTTCCCCCTGGTCAGCCGGATCTACACTCGGCGGTTGGAAAGTATCGGCAGAGGCGTGGGAGACGTGAGTGCCATCAACAGTCTGGGGGCTATTGGCGGGGCGTTTGCAACCGGATTTATCCTGATTCCTCTGCTGGGCACCGAGTGGAGCATCAAACTCCTCGCCGGGCTCAACCTGCTGGCCGGCCTGGCGGTGATCGGCCTGCACCCCTCTCTGTCCATGCGACGGAAGGCAGTGGTCGGCGCTACGGCAAGCACGGTCCTGGCCGCGCTGCTGGCCTTCGGTCCTGCGGACGTTCTCAAGCAGGTGTCGCAACAAGCCTCTCCCTCCTCCCGACTCGTCTACTACGAGGAGGGTGCCGCAGGTGTGGTCACCGTCACCAAGGCGGCGGACGGATTCCGCAAATTGAGGGTCAACGGAGGCGGACAGGTGCCCAGCGATTATGCCTCCCTGCAACTGTTTCGCCTCCTAGGCCATCTCCCCCTACTGCTGCACCCCAACCCCCAAAATGTGCTCGTGGTGGCGTTCGGCGGCGGTATCGCCCTAGGCAGCGTGGCCCAGCACGACCTCCGCCACATCGATTGCGTGGAGATCGTGCCCGAGGTCATAAATGCGGCCCGGCAACACTTTGGCG
>JAPPJA010000551.1 GCA_028874675.1 Chloroflexota bacterium | reverse complement strand
GCATAGGTTGGGCCCTCTGTTGACTGCTCTGTCCGGCCAAACCTATAATTCCGGTAGCAACGCACCTATGGCCGCACCTATTGCGAGGGCAAAGAGTCGCCCTGTTGGAGGATTTTATGGGAGAAATACTTGGTATCGGCGCAACCCACTATCCCCCCGGTTTGGTCCCCGACGAATACAAGCCGTGGCCCCTTATCCGCATGCTCAAGACCAACCGGATTCCCGAGGAAATGAAAAACCCTGCCAACTGGCCTGCCGAAATGCAGGCTGAGTGGGGCGACGATGAGGGGATAACCGCTCACCGGGCCCACCGGGCCAAGGTCTTCGATGCCTTCCGGAAGCTTCGGGAGGAAATTGACGCCTTCAATCCGGACTTTATTCTGCTTTGGGGCGACGACCAGTACGAGAATTTCCGAGAGGACATTATTCCTCCCTTCTGTGTGCTGGCCTACGATCAGATCGATTTCCAGCCCTACCACCGCATCGGGGACAGGCCCAACATTTGGGACGAACCAAAGGACAAGGTCTTCAGTGTGCCGGGCCATCAGGCCGCTGGCCGTTATCTCACTCGCCGGCTGATCGAGCAGGGCGTCGATATGGCCTACGCCTACAAGCCCTTGCACGAAAAGGCCGGTCTGGGACACGCCTTTGCCAACACATTGCTGTTCCTGGACCTGGACCGCAAGGGGTTCAACTATCCCATACTACCCATGGCGGTAAACTGCTATGGCAGCAACGTCGTCCGGATGCGCGGCGGCGCTGAAGTCTTTGCGGAGGAACTGGACCCGCCTTCGCCCACTCCGACGCGCTGTTTCGAGGTAGGTCAGGCCACCGCCCGCGCCCTGATTGACAGTCCCTACAGGGTAGTGCTCATGGCTTCATCCAGCTGGTCCCACGCCTTCCTGACCGAAAAGAACAGCTGGGTTTACCCCGACCTGGAAGCCGACCGCGTACTCCTGGACGCCCTGCGCAAGGGTGAATACGATACCTGGAAGAACTGGACCCTGCACCAGGTCGAGGAGTCGGGCCAGCAGGAAACCCTCAACTGGCAGTGCCTGGTGGGCGCCATGGCCGAACTGAACCGCCATGCCGACTACCTGGAATGGGCTGAATGCTGGAGCTTCAACGCCCCCAAGTGCCTGGCTGTGTTCAAGTAGCCAGCCCTCCCGTCCCTGGTCCCAAGAAAGTGGCCGCCCCCGATTCGAGGGCGGCCATTTTATTGAAGGGCTCTACCTGGGACACGCATTGGGTAATCTGGATTACCGGCGCGGACACAGTTGAACAGGGAGTCGTAGTCAGAACCGAAGCAATTCCTGCAAGTCTTGCTCTTTGCTCTGTGGCCCCACCACCGCCAGCCGAAGCTTGTCGGGATCGAGGATCCTGCTGCCCACGCGCGCCAGGTCCTCCGACGAAACTCGGTCCAGGTCATTTATGGTCTCGTAAATGGTGGGAACCCGTCCGACCAACATCTCCTGCGCGCCCAGCCAGGACGCGACGGCACGGGTGTCTTCCATCCTCAGCAACAGGCGGCCTTTGGTGTATTCCCTCGACTTGTTCAGTTCCGCATCGGGCACGGGCTCCAGCATTCCCGCCAGTTCCCGCACCGTCGCCTGAACAACCTCATGTGTCTTGCGTGGATCCACGCCACAATAGACCACCAGCGAACCGCAGTCGCGGAAGTGGTTAAGGGAACTGGATACGTCATACGCCAGGCCCTGTTCCTCTCGCAGGTTAAGAAACAGGCGGCTGCTCATGCCGTCGCCCAGAACTCCGTTGAGAATAGCGAGGGCATACCGGTCCGGGTCCGTCAGCGAAATGCCGGGCAAGCCCAGGCAGATATGGCACTGGTCGGACTGACGGTCCTCTACCCGAGCGATTGAACCGATTCCCCTTTCCTCATAGTAATCGCGCACGGGCTGCCATTGCAGCGATTCGCGAGGACGCCAGTGATGCGTGGCATCGTTGACTGTGGCAACCACCTCGTCATGGTCCACGTTACCGGCAACGGCAATGACGGTATTGGCCGGGTTGTACTGCTGGTCCATGTAGTCCCGGATATGGTCCAGGTTGATGCTGTTCACCGACTCCATGGTTCCCCCGACGTCCCGTCCCATGGCCTGGTCCGGCCATAGCAGTTCATCAAAAAGGAGGTCCACCCGGTGGGAGGGGTAGTCGTAGGTCATCCGGAGTTCCTCCTGGATTACCTCTCGCTCCTTCTCCATCTCAACCGGGTCGAGGATGGGGTGCAGCACCAAGTCCAGCAGTACCGCGAAGGCCTGGTTGAAATGGAGCCTTGCCACCTTGCACCAGAATACCGTCACTTCCCGGTCGGTGCCGGCGTTTAGAATGCCGCCGACTCCTTCTATGGCTTCGCTGATGTGTCGGGCAGTGGGCCAGTTCTCAGTTCCCTTGAAGGGCAGGTGTTCCAGGAAGTGGGATAGACCCGCCAGGGCATCGGGCTCGTAGCGGGATCCGGCCCCAACGGTAATGGTGACGGAGACGGACGTCGAATGGGGCATGGAGGAGGACAGTACCCTCAAATGATTGTCCAATACGGTGCGCTGGAACATCTGTACCTCGGAAGGGTATTCGCGGAATGATCGCGAGCTTACATTGCTGGAACCGGCCTGCTCACTGTTGTAATCGCCGTACACCTATCCGGA
>JAPPJA010000315.1 GCA_028874675.1 Chloroflexota bacterium | reverse complement strand
GAGCCCGACTATTCAAAAAGCCTGGTGGTGGGAACGTCCATTGCGATCGGACTCGCGTTCCAGTACCAGTTGATCGACCTGCCCATTGGGGCGTTGTGGGAATCCACTCTGCAGAAAGCCATCACTTCGGGGGGAATCTCGGTGATACTGCTGACCCTCGCGCTGGAAGCCATGGGGCCGCATCGCTATCGCCTGCGTGTGCCTCTGAGTACCGACGAATTACCCCGTATCAACCAGTTTCTGGAGCAATTCTCAAGACGCAACGCGTGGAATAATCAGACGACGGCTCGACTGCAGGCGGTGGCCGAAGAGACGCTGCTGGTGCTGGTGGACCGCGAGGATTCCGGCCGGGGGCGACGACTGCGCATCACGGCCGCCAGTTCAGGCCGAGGCGCAGAGTTGGAATTCATCACGGCCCCCACCGAAGCAGGGAACCTTGAGGACCAGTTCGCGATGCTCGGAGACCCGCCCCCGGAGGTTGAGGGAATGCTGTCCAGCGGGGATATGTCCATGCGAGTACTGAGGCACCTGGCGACTTCCGTGAGCCACCGGCAATATCAGGAAACCGAGGTGATCACGGTGCAGGTCGCCGTGGAGAGCGAACGATAGGCCGCGCGAGACGGCGCTGGAAATCGTGCGACGCTAATCGTTCGCTCCCGCAAGCGCTGCGTCCGCGAACTCTATGGGCTGACCGTCCTGCACATCCGCCTTGGTCAGGCCCTGCATGTGCGCGTGCCATTGCCGCCAGAATCCTCGCATCTGGAGTTCATCCGATGTTCCCGGTTCGGGCTTGAGCATACCCCGGGAAATGTCGGACCACTCAAGTTCGGTGGCGCGGAAGCCGGCCTGGCACGACTCCAGGGCTTCCACGTCGTCGGGGGTGGCGAAGCCGCCCGGCCCGAGGAAGGTCAGAAAGCTGTCCAGCCGGGTGGTCCGCATGTCATCCGATTCTTCCCTGGGCGCCAGGTGCCAGGCCGTAACCTGCATGTCGTCGGGGGCAAGGGGTTCGTAATACCTGATGGTGATGGCCACGATGTCGTTGATCACCAGGTTGGGGTAGATGAGCAAGTTTCTCGACGTGTCGGCCATCAGGTAGACGCGCTCTTCTCCGTATTTCTCCACCAACCGCTGACGCGTTACGGCTATAGGCTCCCTGGCGTCCTCGCCGAACAGCGGGTGCCAGTGGGCGATGGGGCGGCCGTTCCGAGCGATGTTGATGGCTACGCAGTGGCCATTGCCCAGGGCTTTGGCCATGCCGGGGGGGCGGGCAGCCATCGTGTCCCCGCTGTCGTCGGTGCCCAGGCTGGCGATGTAATCCACGTAGGTCTTATGGGTTGGGACCAGGTGATAGCCATCCAGGCTGTTTTCGCCCAGCAATTTCCAGTTAGCCTTGATGTTGTACCGGTTGGATCCGGCGACGACGCGCATTCCTCCCTCGGACTGGTCTACGATCAGATCCAGGTATTCCCTGGCCCCCGCCAGATAGGTGACCAAGTCCTCAACGTGGGGGTTGAAGCTGACGAAATAGAACCCGCAATAACTGTCTACCCTGGGCGGTTCCTTGAGGCCAAGCTCGCGCCGTTCGAAATAAGGGCCGTACGACTCCTGATCCGGGACGCCGATCAGCTCCCCTTTGGTGTTGAACGACCAGGCGTGATAGAAGCATTGCAGTACGTCAGCGTGTCCCTCGTCGCGGCGGCAGATCAAAGCGCCCCGGTGCGGGCAGGTGTTGAGGAACACGCGCACTTGTCCATCTTCCCCGCGGGTAAAGAACAACGGACGCCCCGCGACGGTGCGACGACGGTAGTCGCCCGGCCGCTCCACTTCCGATTCGTGTCCCAGGTAAATCCAGCACCGGTTAAAGATCAGTTCCTGTTCCCGCTGGAACAGATCGGGCGAGGTCATGGTTGATCGGTGAACCCTGAAGATTCCCTTCCGTCGGTCATCGACAATCAGATCTTTGATGTTCATAAACTCACCTGTATCGGGGAGCGTATCGTTGGATATGACAGCATATTATTGATGGGTGAGTGGTTGTCTAAACATTGGAGTGGGGTTGTGAGATAATCGGCCCTATGAATAACGCGACTGTCGAACCACCCGGTGATTGGAAAGAGGCCCGCCGGCTCCGAGCCTGGGAGTTGGTCCAGCAGGGTTGGAAGCAGAAGGACGTGGCCGCAGCCTTGGGCGTCACTAAAGGCGCGGTGAGCCAGTGGGTCGGCCAAGCCCGACAGGGAGGCATCGCGGCCTTGCGCCAGCGTAAGCACCCTGGTGGGCGGCCCAAGCTGAACGACGGGCAACGGGGACAACTGCCCGGGTTGCTGGCCCGAGGGCCAGGGGCCTATGGGTTCAGCGGGGAGGTGTGGACCCGGGGTCGGGTGGCACAGGTCATCGAGCAAGAGTTTGGGGTGTCCTACGATCCGTCCCAGGTGGGACGAATACTGAAAGGGTGCGGCTGGAGCCGGCAAAAGCCGACGCTGCGGTCCACCCAGCGAGACGAGGATGCCATCGCGGACTGGCGGGAGCGACGCTTTGCCGACCTCAAAAAAAGGCCCTAGCCGAAGGTAGGACCATCCTGTGGGCTGATGAGTCAGGGTTTTACCTGCTCCCGGCCTTGCTGCGCACCTGGGCCCCGGTGGCCCAGACCCCAGTAATCCGGCGCAAGTTGAGCTACGACCATCTCAGCG
>JAPPJA010000175.1 GCA_028874675.1 Chloroflexota bacterium | reverse complement strand
GGCCATCCACCCTCAACTCTTCCTCGGGTGGCGAGGCGCCGCCCAGGTGGCCCGGCCTGAAGCGCCCGTTTGTCCTCGTATGCCAGCCACAGGAATGTCTGGCGTGCGACCCCGGCCTCCCCTCTCCGGGTTGTCCGCTGGGTTCAAGAAGGTTTGCCTGCAAATTTCCATGGTGTAAGATAGAACCCCAAAGGCTTGGCCAGACTAAGTGGCCCAGCCCTTATCAGGTAAAGAAAGGGAGGAAATATGCCGAAGATAGCCATGGTCGGCACGGGTCTGATTGGCACGTCGCTGGCCCTTGCCTTGCGAAATTCCTCCCTGTTGGACCTGCAACTGGTCGGGACCGACTCCAGCGGCGGCGCCCGGTCGGGCGCCCAGAAATCCGGAGCCTTCGACCGGATGGAAAATCGCCTGTTGAACGCAGTGGAGGGCGCGGATATTGTAATCCTGGCCACACCCATTGTTGCCATGAAGGAATTGCTGGAGGTGTTGGCCTCCCATCTTTCTCCAGGTTGCGTGGTGACGGACGTGGGCAGTTCCAAGCAAACAGTCCTGGAGTGGGCCGACCAATACCTGCCGGAAAGCGTCCATTTTGTGGGCGGCCATCCCATGGCTGGCAGGGAAACGGCAGGCCCGGAGAACGCCGACCCCAACCTGTTCAAGGGTTGCACCTATTGCGTAATTCCCAGCGCCAAGGCCTCTGAAAGAGCGGCGGCCGAAATTACCACCATGGTTGAGGCCATCGAGGCCACGCCCTACTACATCAGCGCCGGCGAGCACGACAGTTTTGTGGCGGCAGTAAGCCATTTGCCCTTCCTGCTCTCGGTAGCCCTGGTAGGCTGCACCGCGGAGAGTCCCAACTGGGATGACATCGCTCGGGTAGCATCCAGCGGCTACCACGACCTGACGCGCCTGGCTTCCGGCGACACGATAATGCACCGGGACATTTGCGTTACTAATCCTGAACCAATTGTGGCATGGATTGATTCTTTCATCAGGGAACTTTACAAGGTCCGTCAGCTGCTTTCGGACTCAGAGAAACTCGACCAGGCCGCCATTCTGGACCTGTTCGTTAAGGCCAGGGACGAGCGGGGAAGATGGCTGGCCGGAGACTTCGGTCCCCAGGCTCGACAGTACAGCCCCCATACCGAGCTTCCGACCTTTGCCCAGAGCATGGGCGACATGTTTGTAGGACGCAGATTGCAAGACGTTCAGCGGCGGCTGTTTCGCGGCGGTCGGGAAGAGGACCGCCGGCGCTGACGGCGAGGAAAGAACCAGGATTTGGAGTCTCTCAACTACGAAGATGCCAGGCATCCTTCTCCCAAACCCCCTATGTTGATTGTTCTTAGCGGTCCCTCAGGGGCAGGCAAGGACTCTGTTATAGAGGAATTGAGGAAAGGGGACGGGAACCGCCACTTCGTTGTAACGGCCACCACCAGGCCCCCCCGTCCGGGGGAGACGAACGGTGTTGACTACATTTTCCTGGACGAGGCCACCTTTCTGGAAATGCGGCGGAACCAGGAACTGCTGGAGTCTGCCCAGTACTCAGGCCGGTGGTACGGCGTACCGCGAAGCCAGGTCAGTGGCGCCCTCAATGAGGGAAGAGATGTCTTCCTCAAAATCGAGGTGCAGGGGGCCGAAACCATCAGGAGCATTGCGCCTGAAGCGGTCCTTGTCTTTCTGGCGCCGGCCTCCGTTGCGGAACTGGCCCGGAGGCTGGCCCAGCGTCGCACTGAAGACCCCGCAGAGCTGCAGCGCCGGCTGGATATTGCCCGCCAGGAATTGGAGCAGGTTGGCCGTTACGATTACTGCGTAGTCAACCGGGACGGTTGTCTCGACCAGGCAGTTTCCGAGATTGAGGCCATAATCGCGGCGGAAAAGTGCCGGGTTGAACCGCGAAGGGTAGTCCTGGACTAGCCCGGTCCGCATACTCCCCGGGAAACCAGTATCCCAACAAAGGAACTACCGATAGTGAACACCGAAAAACCCATCGCGACTCCTGTTCGACCCAAGCTGCCCCCCTGGCTGAAGGTAACTATGCCGGGCAGTCCCCGGTACCTGGAATTAAAGCAGTTGATGCGCGGGCACCAGTTGAACACGGTTTGCGAGGAAGCCCACTGTCCCAACATTGGCGAGTGCTGGGGAAGGGGCACCGCCACCTTTATGATCCTGGGCGAAATCTGCACCCGCCGCTGCCACTACTGCGCCGTCACCACCGGGCGCCCCCAGGGCCTGGATTTGCAGGAACCCGGCCGCTTAGCGGAGACGGTCAAGAAGCTGGGGCTGCGCTATTGTGTAATCACTTCGGTCAATCGTGACGACCTGTCCGACGGCGGGGCATTCATATTTGCTGCCTGCATCAACCGCGTTCGCCAGGAGTCGCCCGACTGCAAGATTGAAGTCTTGATACCCGATTTTGATGGCTCGCGTAACGCCCTGGCTCGGGTTATGAATGCCAGGCCCGACGTATTGAATCACAACATTGAGTCCACCAAGCGCGTATTTCCCAGGGTCAGGCCCCGGGGAGATTACCGCCGTTCGCTGGACCTTCTGGCCGAAGCCAAGGATCTGGACCCGTCGGCGGTAACCAAGTCCGGCATTATCGTAGGTATGGGAGAAACAGTGGCGGAAGTGGTCGAAACAATGCAGGACCTCAGGGAAGTTGACTGCGATCTGTTGACCATTGGC
>JAPPJA010000545.1 GCA_028874675.1 Chloroflexota bacterium | reverse complement strand
GAACAAAACTGCATCGTCTATATCCCGACATTCCTGACTTGACTGAGTACTAGTAGACCTACGAAGAAACGACATGATGGCACCCAACCCCGAGTATCAGCGAGGGGAAGTTTGGACTCAAGACCAACAGAAGAAGTTGATTGATTCTGTCATGAGAGGTTATCAGCTACCAATAATTTACTTGCACGACATAAAGCGAGTTATAGCAGGAAGAACTCAAGAGAGATACGACATAATAGATGGGCAGCAAAGAATCAATACATTGAGATTGTTCGTAGAGGGTGCCTTCTCTTTGTATCAGATTGACGACAAACAGGCTAGGTTTCCAAATTTCCTGCAGGAGCTACCTTGCCCTTGGGGAGGAAAATCCTTTGAAGGGTTAACGGAAGAGCTCAAGAGTCAGCTATTAGAAACCAAGCTGCCGGTCGCCTTTATTGAACCAGATGTTGACCATGAAGTCAGAGATCTCTTTGTCAGGCTGCAGTCGGGGTTTCCCTTAAACGCACAAGAAAGAAGGGACTCTTACCCGGGTCAGTTTACGGAGTTTATTCTTAGGCTGGGAGGAAAGCCTGAAATTCCCAGATATCCTGGGCACGATTTTTTTCAGAGAGTATTGAAAATGAAGCCTGGCCAAGATCGAGGCAAGACCAGACAACTTGCTGCTCAAATAGCCGTGCTATATTTTGAAAGGCACAATAGGGGGCACGACTATTTTACTGATATCAACTCTCGGGCCATAGATGACTATTACTACACGCATCTGGATTTCGATGGAACCACTCCTGAATGCCACCGATTGCGAAGTATTTTGGATAAGCTAGACGCCCTTCTCGGGGACGGGAAGAGAAAGCTAGCAGCACATAATGCTATACACCTGGTGTTGCTTCTAGACACGCTACTAGATGACTATACAAGATCTTGGGAGCAAAATCTGGCCTTCGCACAGGACGAGTTTTCTGCAGCCCTTGCTAGGGGAGCTGCAGCCAGTAAAGAAGGAAAACCTGACAACACTTGGTTGAATTATGGAGTCTGGACTAGAACAAATTCAGACAGGGGCGACAGCATACATCGTCGTCACATATTCTATGCAGAGCAAATGCTCTCGCTAATGGGAAGCGTCACGCTTAAAGATCCGAATAGGTCTTATGGTCCATTGGAACGAGAGTTAATATACTGGAGAGATAAGAAGCGTTGTAATGTTTGCGATGCTGAAGTAATTTGGGAAGACGCAGAAATCCACCACATCAGGGAACATGCCAAGGGCGGAAGAACCGAGTTGAGCAACGGGGTCTTAGTGCACGGCCATTGTCATCCTAAGGGAATTTCGGCGACAAAATTTGAGGAAACTTCCATGGGCTACTCACCTTAGATCACCACTTGGCCAATATAATGAAGGGAGGAGGCTAACCATGAACTTTACCCAGAATCACCTGCACTTTCGCAGCGAAGACCCGGATGCCGCCGCAAAGTTCTATTGTGACAATTTTGGCGCCGTAATCACTGCGGAGAGGCCCCTGTCCACTACCAAGTCGATAATACTGGAACTGGGTGGACGGCCATTGATGACAATTTCCGGGCGGGCTGAGGGAGAGGATCCGGTGCCGGGTTCCACGGAGCCCCGCTACGGCCTGGACCACTTCGGGTTTGAGGTTGACGATATGGAGGCTGCCGCCAGCAACTTCCGTTCCAATGGCGTGCACTTTATTTGTGAACCGTGGACAATGCCCTCCGGTTCCACGGTGGCGTTTATCGAGGCCCCAGACCACGTGAGTGTCGAGATCATCCAGCGCCCCAAATAAAGGACGCGCCAGGCAGACTGCCAGGGTTGAAACAAGAACGGGCGGGTCACTCACCCGCCCGTTCTGTTCTCTGAATGGATTCCGGGACCCCGCTAGAGATTCATGGCATCCAGGCCCACACGCGCCAGGTCCTCGTCGGACTGGCCGCTGGGGTATCCCCCCACTCCTATGCCTCCCAGGATAACCCCGTCCTTCATGATAACCAGCCCACCCTGTCCATGGGTGAGATTGGGGTCGCCCAGCTCGCTGATGCTGCGTCCCTGGCCGTGCAGCCGCTCGGCGTGGGCGCCGGTGTTCAGGCCCATTATGGCGGCGGTGTAGGCCTTTCGCAGGGCGTGGCGGCGGCTGAACATGCGCAGGTTGTCCATTTTTGCGTAGGCTTCCAGGTTTCCCGTGGAGTCAACAATGGCCATGGCCACCGGTGCGTCGGGGGTTTCCTGGGCCTTGGCCATCATGGCCTGCATTGCGGCCTGAATTTGCTCCAGTTTCAGTGCTGGTTCCGGCATTCCTGTCCCTCCTAGATTATTCTTTTCCGCTAATTGCCACCATTCAACTGCCTGATGTGGCTTTGATTTGAGCCCAACTGTCGAACAACTCTGGCAAGCGGTCTAAGGTGTTGCCAGGGCTTCGTCCACCCGCTTTCGGAAGTCCTCGGCGGCCAGGCGCATAAGTCCCTGGGAAGACACGGTTACGAAGTTGGCGCCAAGCTTGATGAATTCTGCCACGCCGACCGCATCCGCCGGATTGTTGCCGCCTACACCGACGTTTTTGCCCCCGGCCCGCACACGAGGGATCACTTCGCCCATGACCTTGCGCACCTCAGAGACCGGCGGGAATCCCATGCTCTGGCCCAGGTCGGAAGCGGCAACGTGCAAAACGTCCGCCCCGGGTACCGCCAGAATCT
>JAPPJA010000309.1 GCA_028874675.1 Chloroflexota bacterium | reverse complement strand
AGTAAGACAGACCGACCTGGGAGATCAAGGCCCACTGGTGGCCGTGGAATGGGAAACTACACACGACGGCAAGAGGATTTTTTGGGCCGTAAGGAGCCATCTGGAGCTGGAGGAGACGCTTAAGGTGGTGCGCTCGTTTCGGACCATCGAATGATGACTCAACTGTCCCTGTTGTTCCAGGTTCCTGACCAAGTGGATAGTTGAATTAGGCGCAGTTGTGCAAGAGCGGTACGAGATGCAACCTGGAATTGCCTTCTGGGGAGGAAAGCTGATCATTGGCAACTGCCCTCAGCTTATTCTTCCACTGGTCGTGTTGGTCCTGCTTGCCTTACTATTGGCTTGTGGCGCCCATACTGGCGGGCTACGTGTCCCAGAGAGGGAATTCCTATACGCCTATGAGGGATTCGGGAATCAGCTCCAGCATGAACGTAAAGGCGATTTTGAATGGAAGGACGGCAGCGGTTGGCACGACGGTATCTCAAGCACACCGCCGCCCTTACCCATTCCCGCCGGTGACGTTCCCAGCACTGTTATGACCTGCGCTCAGGAAGAAGTGGTCAACATGATCGCTTTTCCGGACGGCGTGGGCCCCCATGAAGCGGAAGAAAAGCAACTGAGTAGAGCCGAGGAAGCCCGTCTATGGGAATCTAACTTCTCCGTCATAGTATGGGGAGAGGACTACCCCCAAGCCGGTGAATGGAGAGCCCAGGACTCGTTCAACGAACGCTGCATCATAGACCCCTAACCTATATCCCCTTATAGCCGCTTATAAACTGGTCCGCTGAAACTCTTCAATCGATTGTAAATGGAAACCGTTTTGGTTGCCTATGTCTCGGAATAGCGAGCTCTTGCCCCCCATAATCCTGCTTTCCAGATAAAGGAATACATCAGCTTCTCCTCGCGCGAGGAAGTAGCACGTTAGCAAAACGGCGTTGACTGCCTACCGACAACCAACCCAATTACAATAGGCATGATCTGCCTGATTGTCGCTGGTTTCCTGTGGTGCGGAGTTCAGATTTTGGGACTGGAACGGTAACGAAGTTATTACTCAGCGGCTCCATAGACCCCATGGATGTCCAGCGGCGCCTGGAGCCGCAGGAACTCCTCGGGCACCCCGAAGTAGTCCGCCACCTCCAGCGAGCGGGTGAGGCCCTCCCTCACGGCCTCCCCGGCGTCGGTGAGCAGGGTGTGGGCGAAGTCCTGGGCCTCCCGCTCGTGACGGTAACCCAGCAGGGTGTTCCTGTAAACCCACAGCTGGTTGCCCGGGTGCATCACCTTGTGCCCCAGGGAGTGGGCGATGTACCAGCGGCTGTCCTCGGGTCCCAGAGAGTCGGCGACGCAGATGATTCCGTCCACCTCTATTTCCTTCTGTTTCACCAAGGGCAGCCGTTCCACCCGGTACCCCATGATGTTGGCCACCTCCTCAGCGTCCACCCGCCCGCTCAGGCCCAGCTTGCGCCGCAGGGCGGCTCCCCTTCGCTGTGCCCGGGTCATTCTCCCGCCTCCGTCCGGCGCCGCCGTTCCTGGCGCACGAAGTTGATGAAGTTGTGGATGGTCTCGACGTCCTCCAGGGGCAGGCCCCGGATGGCATCGTAGAAGGACACGCTGGCCTCCTTGAGCAATTCGGCTTCCAGGACGTCCCGTCCGAGGATCCAGGCGGGGCTGACCTCCAACCGGAAGGCCAGCTCCTCCAGGTGCTCGTGCCTGGGCTTGACCCGTCCCGCCTCCCAGGACCAGACGGTCTGGGAGCTGACCCCCACCTGCCTGCCAAGCTGGGCCTGGGTCAAGCCCAGCTTGATGCGGGCCTCCCTGATCCGGTCTCCGATGTTCTTCCACTGGTACTCCCTGGCTTCAGGCATGAGCGGTTTCTCTCCCGGGGCTGGTCTGACTTGAGCCAATCCGGGAACAATAATAGCACATCAGTTCCCATTTCTCTTGACAGGCGGGATGGCGGCTGCCTACAATCATTCTAAACACGGTCTAACCGTGCTTAGATTACACCAGGGCCGGCAATTCCGCAATGACACGCCGACAGCGCACCGTGGTGAGGCTCAGGCCCCAGGCTCTCTGGGACCGCCTAGCCCTGCTGCACCGTTCCCAGAACTGGCTGGCCGACGAGTTGGGCATCAGCCGCAGCCACCTGTCCCGGCTGGTCAACGGGGAACGCGCCACGTCAGGCAGCCTTCGCCGCCGGATGCAGCGGGTCCTGGAAGTGGAGGATTTTTATGAGTTGTTCGTCATCGAGCGTCCCGCAGAACAAGAGTAGCGCCAGCCCGGATATATTCCGGCATCCGAAAGCCGTCGTCGTCGGCCGCCCCTTCCGCTACGGTTCCGGCGTGCTGCCCGAGGACTTCGTGCAGCGCCTGGAACGCCTGAGGCGGGCCACCGGCCTCACCCGCAACGGCTTCGCCGACGCCCTGGGGGTGGACCGCAAGCAGGCCCAACGCTGGAACGACGGCACCGAACCCTGCGGCGGGGCCATGCTCTCCATCGTCCGCCTGGCCGGGGCAGTGCCCGGCGGCCTGGACCTGATCATGGGCGACGGCTTCCTGGCGTCCCTGGGGAGGCCGTAGCGCCATGTCCCGCCAGAAGCTGCCCCACGAGCGCGGACTCTACGAGTTCCCCGACGATTTCCCCCAGTGCCTGGAGCGGTTCAAGGAGGCCAGCGGGCTGTCCTGGAGCGAGCTGGCCCGCCGCCTGGGCACCAGCC
>JAPPJA010000222.1 GCA_028874675.1 Chloroflexota bacterium | reverse complement strand
GCGTGCGGCAGCGCCGCCGTCCCGACACCGGCGCCCACCGAGACTCCACGGCCATTGCCTACGCCCACGGCTGAGCCTACGGCCACTCCGCTTCCCACTTCCACGCCCCGGCCTACGGCAACGGCGACGGCGACCCCCAAGCCTATTCCCACTTCACCGCCGTTACCCACAGACATTCCTGCTACCGAAGCTGGGCATGGCCCGCCCCAGGGAGAAGCGGGGCACCCCGGGGGAGATCTGGACTCGCTTTTCCCGGGAATAAGCGAGAAGATGCGGGAGATCAGACCCGTATATACAGTCTATTTTCACAGGGATGACTGGCGGACGCCCGGAAAGGCCACGGACGTTAACCAGGTATTCGGACTGCTGAAAATGGACAACATCGCCGGCCACGAGGGATACGAGGTGATCAGTCCGGCCACGGTTGTGGACCATGAGCCTGACCTTATCATCGCGGATTCCATAGAGAGCGTGGTGGGGAACCCCAGCTTGTCGGGCCTTCACATGGTCAGCGACACAGCTCACATTCCGCACCATATTTTCGAGTTGAAGGAAGACTACTCCTTCGACAGGGACGATCCCCGTTTCCAGTACACCGTGGAAGCCTTTGCCGCCTTTGCCTACCCCGACACTTTCCCCGTACCTGAAGCGCCGACCGACGACCATGCCCCAGCGGCTGAAGAGGGAGAGAAGAAGGAGGAGTCCGGGGACGGGCACTCTCACTCTCACTCCAACGGCCATGGACACTGAGTTCGCCAAGGGCGACAGGGACAATGGCGGTGGGGCAGTGACATTCGGTGGGGACGATCAAGGGGGGATGGGTTGACCTGTTGCCGGGGAGATTCGCTTGTTTCCCCAATTCGCCCCGTGTAGAATTACGCAAACTTTGGAGAACGGGAGAGAGTGGCAATGTACGATAAGCCGATGCTCAGCCTGGACCAGACACGCAGGGCCATGGAGGCGATGCTGGATAAAGCCACCCAGGAGCCCAACCGGCCCGTGGCAATAGCCATCGTGGACGACAGCGGAAACCTTTTGAGCTACGCGCGGATGGATGGCTGCCGCGCCAACCCGCAGACCTTCGCCATCCGCAAGGCCTACACCTCCGCCATGTCCGGCCAGGACTCGGCCGCCTATGCCGAGCGGCTGCAGAGCCAGGGCCGCACGGTTGCGGATATGGGCAACCCCGGCCTGGTGTCCGCCCAGGGCGCCGTAGTTGCCCTGCATCCGCAGTCCGGGGCAGTGCTGGGCGCCATCGGGGTAAGCGGGCTCAGTTCGCAGGAGGATGAAGACCTGGCCAGGCTGGGCGTCACCGCTATGGGGCTTTAGCCGCCAACTTCCGCCGAGGCCTCATGTCAGACCTAGTTGGTTAACCGGACGGGACGCCCAGGCGTCCCGTTGTCTCAATAATATGGAGGTAACATGGCCAACCCCCGCGCCGAGTATTCGCCCATCTTCCACCGGCCCCCCTTGAAGCTGCCCAACAACGCCCGGGTGGCGGTGTGGGTTGTGATAAACGTTGAAGAATGGGACATCAACGAGCCCATGGCACGCACTGTGCTGCCCACTCCGCAGGGGGTGGAAGTTATTCCCGACATACCCAACTTTGGCTGGTTTGATTACGGGCTGCGAGTTGGCTTCTGGCGAATGAAGCGGGCGCTGGACCGGCGGGGAATACGAGCCACCGTGAGCCTCAATGCGTCGGTCTGCAACAGCTATCCGTTCCTGGTGCAGGAGTGCCTGGACTCGGGCTGGGAGCTGATGGGGCACAGCTACATCCAGAGGGTGATTAACCGGGAGCCCGATGAGCGGGAGGCCATACGGCGGACGATCGATACGATTCGTGAATTCAGCGGGGTTGCTCCCCGGGGCTGGATGGGACCTGGACTGGCCGAAACCTTTGATACGCCCGACATCCTGGCGGAGGAGGGCATTGAGTACGTCTGCGACTGGTGCAATGACGACCAGCCCTATCCGATGAATGTAAAGAGCGGGGAGTTGGTTTCGGTGCCCTACACGGTGGAACTGAACGACATACCCATATATATGGTGCAGCACCACCAGTCGCCGGAGATATTCAACCGGGCCAGAGACCAGTTCGACACCCTGTACGAGGAAGGGGCGGAAAGCGCGCGCATATTTTGCGTATCCACCCACCCTTACATAACGGGCGCGGCGCACCGGATCAAGTACTACGAGCAGATTTTCGACTACATCAGTCGTTTTGAAGGGGTGGCCTTCATGACGGGCAGTGAGATCCTGGACTGGTACAAGTCGGTGACGTAGGCAATCGGCCTACTGGGCATTTGGGGAGATACAGACCGCAAACGGGGCAGGCAGTTGGGCCTGCCCCTGGTTTGCGTGGTGAGGCTGTTGCCGGGGCGTTGGCGGTCGCCGGTCTTCGGAACACAACCCGGATTGACTCGGGAAGGCTGCCGGAAACAAGGCTGATGCCGGTCAGTCGTCCTCGCCGCTGCCGTTGTTGGCGGCCATGGCGGCGCTGGCCAGCGTGGTGCCGGCCAGCATATCGATGCCCTTGCGAACGCTGCCGCTGATGCCATTGATTTCGCGTTCCAGGGAACGGAGGGTGCGGAGGGCGTAGGCGTCGGCTTCGGTGCGGCGCGACTGGGCCTCGGCCTCGGCCATCTGAAGAATACGGGCGGCCCGCTCCTGGGCGTCATGCAAAATCTGTTCGGCCCGGCGGTGCTGCTCGGATTCGGTA
>JAPPJA010000244.1 GCA_028874675.1 Chloroflexota bacterium | reverse complement strand
GAGCTGGAGGACGTGGAAGGTTCGGGGTTGCCCGGCTGGGTTTACACGCTGCTGAAGACCGCTGTATTCCTGGTAACAATGCTGATAGTGGGCTTCATACTCTTCCGGGTGTTCCGCTTCCGGCGTCTGTTCAAGATGTCGGGCGACGTAGAAGAGGTGAGAGAGTCCCTGTTTACCTGGGGCAAGGCAAACGCAGACCTGGGTTCCCTGGTGGAGGGCTGGTGGAATGACCTGGTCAGGCGGGCTACCACCGACGATAAACCTGAACCCGACCCGGAGAACCCTCGCGAAGTATATCACCGCTTCCTGACCATTTCGGACAACATGGGCCACCCCAAGGGAGAGGGGCAAACTCCCAGGGAGCACCAGGGCGATGTAAGCGAAGAAATGCCTCCCCAGCCGGTGGACCGGATAGTTGGAGGGTTTCACTCATCGCACTATGGCAACCATCCTGCCGGCGGTGGCGAAATGCAGGACTTGCTGCACGACCTGGCAGACCTTCGCCGGCGCGAGGCCGAATGGAAGGAAGAGGAGCGAATCAGGCAGAAGGAAGAAGAGGAAAAAGCCCAGGGGTGAGGATCAGGCCTGCTGTGCAGGCTGCTGTTTTCACCTGCTTCAAGCCCGTTAACGAAACTGGGGGATGGTCTCATTGGCCAGGGATTCCATGAGCTCCCGAATCCTGTTTACGTCCCCCGTATTCAACGCCAGTACCAGGTGTTCGACGCCGGCATCCCGGTAGGCTGCAATGGAAAGGGCGGTCTGCTCCAGGTCATGGCCCGGAATCCGCGAACGGCTGGCTGCCCGTTCGCTGGAAGGACCAGGCGTGGCTTCAACCTCTACCCGAGCCGACCAGACCATGTTGTCCACGTTGCGGCCGGCAGCCTGGGCCAATTCGGCAATTTGGGCCTTTCTGGAGGCGTACTCTTCCGGGGACACGCCGGAGGGATGCCACCCGTCGCCCATCCTGGCCGCCCGCCTGATGGCGCCGGGGCTGGCTCCGCCCACCAATATGGGTATGTGGGGCTGCTGGACGGGTTTTGGCGAGAATCGCAGGTCATCAAAATTCCACCGGCGGCTGTGGTAGCTGGGAGCAGGATTGGACCAGAGTTCCCGCATTACCCGGATGCATTCATTGGTGAGGGACGCGCGTTCCGACATCGGAATTCCCAGGGCTTCAAACTCTTCGATCATGGCCCCTACCCCAATGCCGAGGGTCACCCGGCCGCCCGACATCTGGTCCAGGGTGGCGGTGTACTTGGCCAGTTCCACCGGGTTGTGATAGGGCAGCACCAGCACCGAAGTGCCGAGAAGCACCCGGCTGGTGGTCGCTGACAAATAGGTGAGGGTGGCAAGGGGATGGTAATAGGGCTTGTCGTCCAGACGCTCGCGTATGTACCCGTTGTTGAACAGGTGGTCCATCACCCATACGGAATCATAGCCCAGCGCCTCGGCCAGGGGGCCAAAGGCCAGGGCTTCATTGACGTCCTCGATTCCCCAGTTGTTGGGTACGGTAACTCCGAACTGCATTAACGGCCTCCCGGAGCGCTAACCTGTCTTGATTGACTGGATGAGCCTGGCGGTTTCCACCGCCGCGACGGCGGCGTTGCTGCCAATATTGCCCGACTTTCCGCCGGCACGGTTAATGGCCTGGTCCATGTTATCCGCGGTCAACACCCCGAAAATTGTAGGTACTCCGGTCTCCAGTCCCACCGACGCAATTCCCCCGGAAGACTGGCCGGCCACCATATCGTAGTGGCCTGTTTCCCCTCGAATTACCGCGCCGAGGCAGATAACCGAGTCGTACCTTTGGGTCTGGGCCAGCGTCTTGGCCACCACCGGCAGTTCAAAGGATCCTGGAACCCAGGCAACGCCAATGTCTTCGTCCCGAACGCCGAAACGGGCGAGGGTCTCCACGGCGCCATTGAGCAGTTGACGGGTAACAAATTCGTTGAAGCGGGCTACCACTACGGCAACCCTCAGGCCCTGTCCATCCATGTCTCCCACTATTTCCTGGGGCACTGCATCCTCTCCAAGTTGGTAATCTGGTAGCTGGCGATCTGCTGCTTGCGGGCGACTAAACCGATTCGCCAACGCCCGCCTCGAGTATTTGCTCCAGAAGCGTGTCCTCGGATATCGGTCCGACAAGCCGGTGAAAGTCGTTGATTAACACCAGTGGCAATGCGCTGACGGCCAGGGATCGCGCCAGGGAAGGAAAGTCTCGAATCTGAATTGCTTCCACCCTGAGTTTTTCAGATTCCCGCGCCATGGCAAATGCGGTGTGAATTGACTCGGCGCCGGCCTGGTCCTCCGGACTGACAAACACTTGCACATTGACGGGCCTGGTCAATCCCCTGAGCTTGCGCCGGGTGTCGTTCCGCAGGGGACTGACCCCTCGAGACGTCGAGCGGATGGTCTCCACTATGGCTGCCATCTGGTACCCCAGGGGGGCACCGTAAAACTTCAGTTGAGGCTGCTTGTCGTCCCCCAGGATGATACCAGGGATTCGGGAAACACCCATTTCCCCGGCAACCGCTGATTCCCGAAAAAAGTCATGAACAATCAGGGTAATTTTTGGCGATGCGCCGGCAACTTCCTCGATCAACTGTTGGGTTTGTTCGCAGGTAGGACACTCCCTGCCCGGTATGGCAATGGGTGACGGTTCCCGGGTGAACAGGTGGACAGTCACCGGCGCCTTCAAATCCTTGCGGAAGGTACGCCTCAACTG
>JAPPJA010000406.1 GCA_028874675.1 Chloroflexota bacterium | reverse complement strand
ACGCGGAGTTCAACGGCCGTTTCGTTCAGACCTCCGGCGCCGGATTCCTGCCCAAGCCGGTGCAGCAACCTCACCCGCCCATCTGGATTGGCGGCCACACCGCGCCGGCCCTGCGCCGCGCCGCCGAACTGGGCGACGGCTGGATGCCCATCGGCCTACGACCGCCGGCCATCCTTGAACCGGAAGAACTGGCCGGCAAGATTGCCCAGCTGCGCCGCCTGACCGTTCAGGCCGGGCGCCCCGAGGACGCGGTCACCCCCTGCTTCAGCACCGACATAGTGTTCAACCGGGCGGCCGGACCGGAGCGGCGGATGATGCACGGCATTGCGGAACAGATAGCCGCCGACCTCCGCCAGTACCAGGACCTGGGCGTTCAGAACTTCATCCTGGGTTTCCCCGCCGACAGCGTCGAGGGTCAGCGGGAGGCCATGGAGCAGTTCTCCCGAGAGGTAATGCCCCTGATACCCGGCTAGCCTCCTTGCTTCGACCCGTGCCTGAAGAAGGCTTGCAAGCAGGCAGGGGCGGGTTTGAAACCCGCCCCTGCTAAAAGTCCAGTCAAGGCCATTTCCAACTCTACCAGGGCATGTAAGGCTGGAGACCACGCTCCTCCTTCGTGTACCTTCGTGCCCTTCGTGGACAGTGGCTCCTCAATCAGCGCTGTACTTGCGCTCCAGTTCGTAAACCTCGTCCAGCCCCAGCAGATTGGCCACGTCCCAGCGGGACCCGAAACGCGCGGCGTCCACCCTGCCCGTTTCCTTAAGTTCCTCGAAGGCGGCCATCAGCTGTTTGTAAATCAGCCAGATGGTGCTGCCGCAGATCATCACCTTGTAGCCCATGGCTTCCACGTCCTTCGTGTTGGCCAGGTCGCCGTTATACAGGCGAGGCATATCAGGCAGGTCCCGGGCGTAAAGCTCCAGGTCCTCCACCGACTTGATGCCGTCCACGAACACCATGTCCGCGCCGGCGTCCCGGTAGGCCTTGCAGCGATGGACAGTGTCTTCCCACCCCGTAACCGCATAGGCGTCGCAGCGGGCGATAATCACAAAGTCCGGGTCCCGGCGGGCGTCCAGGGCCGCGCGGATCTTCTGGACGTGCTCCTCCATCGGTACCACCTGTTTGCCCTCAAAGAAGCCGCACTTCTTGGGAAACACCTGGTCTTCAATGTGGATTCCGGCCACGCCGGCGGCTTCGTATTCCCGCACCGTTCGCTGGGTGGTCAGGGCGTTGCCGTAACCGGTATCCGCGTCGCAGATGACGGGAATGTCCACGGCGTTGGCGATGTATCTGGCGTTGGTGACCATCTCCGTCATGGTCAGCATACCCACATCGGGAAACCCCTTCTCCGCCGAGGTCCCCGCGCCGGTCATATATACGGCGTCAAACCCCACCGACTCGGCAATGCGGGCGTGCAGGGCATTCAGGATAAATGGCGCAACAATAAGCCCATCGGCGGCCAGCAACTCCCGCAAACGGGTGGTTGGCCTGGTTTCGGTCTTCGCGGTAATGGTCATCGGTAATTCCTCCTCCACAGTTCAATGCTGAAAAACTGTCTATAAGCTGGCCAGTTGCAGAATAGCGGGACACCCCAGAGACCTATTCGCTCCCACCCTGGTAGATCAACTGCTTGAAAATGCTTGCCCATGCCAACACCTTAACTTGGTGTTGCATTTCGTTTGTGGGATTAGCGAATCCAGAATTCTCTAGCACAAGCCAGGGCAATAAAGGCCGTTGACGCTGGATACCGGCTTTCGCCGGTATGACAGCGGTAACCAGGCAAATGTAGTTTTCACCTTGGCTTTGGTTTAGGTTAACTCGTAAGAGTTGCAAATCCGCCACGTCAGGTCCGAGGCCCAGCTTCCCTCGCTCCACTCCTCATCCGCAGCGGCCGACTCAAACCGGAATAACGCCAGCTCGGCGGCGGCAACCTTCCCGGGCAGCTCAAGCCCGTCCACCACCCCTTCCGCAAAACGCGCCGCGCTCCTGAAAACCTCAGCTGGCAATCCGGAGTGCTGCAAAAGGGCAAAGCGAAGGGCGGGGGCTTCCCCTCCTACCATCAGGTTAAGGCGACTCAGGGCCTCGGCGATGTCCGCCCGCAACATACCCACGGGCCCGCCTTCCGAAGCCGGCCCGGTTCCATCGGCAAACGCCAGGTAAACGCTCCCCTTGTCTTCAGTCTCGGCCACCGTGCTCTGCCGGGTCAAAAAAGCTTCCTGGCCTTCTCCCCGAAACTCTTCGGCTATCTTCCCCAAAATCACGCCCAGCGACGGCGCCTCCTGTTCCGGACAGGCGAAATAATCGGTCAGTGGAACGTGGACCGAGTGCATTTCCGCCGCCCAGCACCCGTACTGGCTGCAGATAACCTGGCGGGCCCGGTGCAGCCCCGCGGTAAACGCAGGTTCCAGGATGAGGGAAATACCGTACCTGACTGACAAGGGTTCCTCCAATTGGGGTTACTCGATTCCAGATTATGTCTGAACGTGTGTGAACGGACTTTCTCTCCGACGCAGGGGCCGGCCTGGATGTCTAACCTCTCCTGGCCACAGGGTCTGTCATCAAGTTGAAAGTAGAAGTATCTCAGCGTCCCGTTACGTCGTTCCCGCGAAGGCGGGAACCTCGCTGCCTGAAGTCAGGATTCCTGCTTTTGCATGAATGACGGGGCAATTTGACGACACGCCCTGGTGGTCCAACTGCATTGAAATGATGGATGGCAATTGTCTATCGCCATTG
>JAPPJA010000311.1 GCA_028874675.1 Chloroflexota bacterium | reverse complement strand
CGAGGACCCTTTCGACCTCGACGGGAACTTCTCTCTCGACGACCCCTCTACCTCTACCTCGACGTGAACTTCCCTCTCAACTTCGACGACCCTTTCCACCTCAACGATCTGGGGCTCGGCCTGGCAAGCAACCAAAGCGAATATGGTGAACAGCGCCGCCATCAGAATGAATAACCTGTACTTGGTAAACAAGGCAATTACCTCCCTATTTTATGGTGCGAATACTGCGCGCATTTCTCGCTTCCGGAAATGCCCGCAAATGGTAACAACCGCTCCAGCAACTGTCAAACATCAGTGAAGATAACGTGAAGGGGATTCCTTCCATTTACCTAGCCTGCCCCCATCGATTCCTGCCTGCTTCTGGCAACCGATTGCGTAAGCCGGTCTATTATGATTGCCAGGCAGACAATGGCTAATCCGGCGATGGCGCCAAATCCGGCATCGTTCTTCTGAAGGGCTCGCAGAACGGGCTCTCCCAGTCCTCCCGCTGCCACCAGGCTGGCTATCGTAACCATGGCCAGGGCCATCATGGTTGTCTGATTGATCCCTGCCATTATGGTAGGCAATGCCATGGGAATCTGCACCTTGGCCAGCACCTGCGTTGGGGAGGCCCCGAAGGATCGGGCCGCTTCTACCGTCTCCCCGGACACCTGCCGGATACCGAGGTTGGTCAGCCTTATGACTGGGGGCGCCGCGTAGATCAAGGTCGCAAAAATGCCGGCAGGCTTTCCGAGGCCAAAGAACAATATACCGGGGAGCAGGTAAACGAAGCTGGGCATGGTCTGCATGCCGTCGAGAATTGGCCGCATCAAGTTGTCGGCCATCCGGCTCCTGGCTCCCAGTACCCCTAGAGGGAGTCCGATCGCCATGCAAACTGCCACGGCCACCACAATCAGGGCGATGGTTTCAACGGCAGGCGACCACAGATCCATAAAACCAATATAGAGCAGGGCCGCGCCGGTAAACCCGGCGAGACTCCACCGACCCAGGGCGAAAGCCAGGAGAGTGAGCCCCACCACCATGGCTGGCCACGGTATCCAGAACAGCGCCTTCTCAATGTAAATGAGGGCATAGTCCACGATAGTCGTGATTCCCCCAAACAACCAGGCGGCTTCCCGGGTCAGCCACTTAACCCCTACGTTTATGGAGTCGGTGGTTGCTTGCCGTAGCGTCCGCTCGTTGACTATTGACCCGCCTCCCACTGTTTCCAGCGTTGAGCGTGAAACGGTGGTGGGAAATTCCATGCCCGGTCCCCAGGCAGCCAGGCTGACAATCATCACCAGAGCGACCGCCGCGAGGCCAACTGCCCACTTCGCCCAGGCTGGCAATCCGGTCAGCGCCCCCAGTCCCGCAGGTAAGGCGCGTCCATTCGTTCCACCAGTTTCGGCCATTGCCTGGTTGGACAAATCTCCTGCGCCGGAGTCGTCCCTAGTTAGTGAAGCCATGTTCGCCTCCAGAACAGTCCATGTTGCTCCGCCTTGGTTTTGCAGTTCATCGGCCGATAGGTCCCAAATAAAATGGGGCTGCCCATTATGGGACTGCCCTCACTCTTTGTCTTCGTCCTCTTCCAGCGCCGCGTTGGCGGCATTTAACGCTACGTTGGCTGCGTAGTCCTGGTCCACTGAGGAAGTTTCAGCAATTGCCTCTGCCAGCGCGCCTCGGTGCACTTCACCTACGAGGACTCTCTCGTCATTTACCACCGGAATGGGGTAGTCGCTCGCCATAGCGATGGGAATCAGGGAGTCAAAGGTGGTAACGGGAGACACCGGCAGATAATTGCAGTCCACGTAGTCCCAGGCCTCGTCAAACCTCTTGACCCCGGCGCGCAGCGCCCTTTCCGCGCTGGAAATTGTGAGCAGGCCCACGTATTTCCCGTGGCTGTCCACCACCCAGCCTACGTCTCCGTCGCTCTCCCCGATAGTGTGTAGGGCTGCCCTGGGACCCTGTCGCCCCATGACCGTGGCCTTGGGAGCGACCATGACCTTGGTTGCGGTCAAAACGCTCTCCAGCCTCACGTCCTGGGTGAAATCACCCACGTATTCATCCTCGGGACGGAGCACGATATCCTCCGGAGATCCAATCTGGGCAACGGACCCGTCGTGCATGATGGCGATGTGGTCGCCCAGTTTCAGCGCTTCGTTCAGGTCGTGGGTAATGAACACGATCGTCTTCTGGAGGTCGGTTTGCAAATTCAGAAGTTCGTCTTGCATCTGGCGACGGATCAGCGGGTCCAGTCCGCTGAAGGGCTCATCCATCAGCAGAATATCCGTGTTCACCACCAGGGCCCGCGCCAGTCCGACCCGCTGCTGCATGCCACCCGATAATTGCCGGGGGTAGGAGTCTTCCCATCCATCCAGTCCCACTATCGCCAGCGTCTTCCGGGTTCGCTCGTAGCGCTCATCCTTTGTAATTCCTTGCACCTCGAGTCCCCAGGCAGCGTTGTCCAGAACGTTGCGGTGGGGCATCAGGCCATAGTGTTGGAAAACCATGGCGATCTTGGCGCGGCGAAATTCAACAAGCTCCTTGTCGGTCATCCCGGTAATGTCTTCCCCTGCGATATTGATCTCACCCGACGTGGGATCAATAAGCCGTAGCAGGCAGCGTACCAGCGTTGACTTTCCGCTGCCGGAAAGCCCCATTATTACGAAGGTCTCACCCTTCTTGACCTCGAAGTTGACGTCCCGAAGGCCTACTACATTTCCGAACTCGCTCTGAAAGAAAGCCTTGTCCTT
>JAPPJA010000210.1 GCA_028874675.1 Chloroflexota bacterium | reverse complement strand
GCTCCGGGAGACCCGCCCGCAGAAGGGGATGCCGTAATTACGCGTCTGTCCGGATTGCTATTGGCCGTCCAGGTGGCCGACTGCCTGCCCGTGCTCATCGTCGATTGGGACAAGCGGATCCTGGCGGCCGCGCACGCAGGGTGGCGAGGCCTCCTGGCAGGGGTCGTGCCCAAGACCCTTGCGGCCATGCAGTCCCGGTACGCCTCCGATCCCCGGTGTTGCCTGGCCGTTATCGGACCTTCGATCGGACCCTGCTGCTATGAAGTGGGCCAGGATGTGGTCCTGCCCTTCGAGGAGGCTTTCCCCGGCCGCCCTCAACTGTGGAGGAACTTCCGGCCTCCCGGACGGGCCCTCTCCTCCGGAACCGGGATTTCAGACGACCCCCCAAGCGCCCGGCGAATGCTGGACCTGTCGGCAGCCTGCCGTTTTCAACTGGAATCCGCGGGGCTTCCTGACAGGAGCGTCTTAAGCCACCCACCCTGCACTTCCTGTCATCGGGATGTCTTCCATTCCTACCGGGCTGAAGGAGGAAGCACCGGACGAATGCTGGCCGCCATCGGCAAGATTCACTAGTCGCCCGCCGCAGCGCAGCCCGCAGCGAACGGGGACTCCCCCCGCACGGGGCCGCGTTGCGGGAGGTCGCGGGCTTGCGGACTATTGCCGGGCCTTGTATTCCAATCGATTTTGGGTAGAATGACGCCCTCCCCATATGGCGTCTCCCTCGCCAAACCCCCAAGCACAAATTCGCCCCATGGATCGCAAACACATCCTGGTCGTGGACGACGATCCCCATATCCTGGAGCTGATCCGTACCATCCTGACCCAGGGCAACTACCGCGTGACCACGGCCGGCGACGGCCAACGGGCCCTGGACAGCTTGAGAGGATCGCGCGTCGACGCCGTGATCACCGACGCCCTCATGCAGGGCCTGGACGGCCCTGCCCTGACCGAGAAAATCAAGGCCGATCCCAACTTGAAGGATCTGCCGGTTATCATGATCACTGCCAGCAGCCAGCCCGGGATGGTCCGGAAGAGTTTTTCCTCGGGCTGTATGCTATTCCTTCCAAAGCCCTTTACCCGCGCCAGCCTGATTTCCATCCTTCAGTTGGCTCTCGGGCAGGAGAGCGGGCCCAAAGGAGAATCCGGATGAAGATCGCACTCTGCAACGAAGTCCTCCGAGAACTTGCCTTTCCGGCCCAGTGCGAACAAGCGGCCGCATTGGGATACAGCGGTCTGGAACTGGCTCCCTTCACCCTGGGAGAGGAGCCTCACCGGCTCTCGGGCGCCCGCCGCACCCAGCTCCGCCGGGCGGCTACCGATGCCGGAATAGCCATCACCGGTCTCCACTGGCTGCTTCTGACACCCCCGGGCCTGTCGATCACCGCCGCCGACCCCGGCGTCCGCAAGACGACCGTCGACATCCTCCAACGACTCGTCGACCTCTGCGCCGACCTCGGCGGCCAGGTGCTGGTGCACGGATCTCCCGGGCAACGCCAGGTGGAGGCGGACGAGGATCCTCTGGAAGCCTGGAATCGAGCCCGTGATCTCTGGGCAACCGTCGCCGGCCAGGCTGCTCAAGCCGGTGTCCTCTACTGCATCGAGCCCTTGGCGGCCCACGACACCAACTTCATCAACACCATCGGAGCCGCCGCGGACATGATGGAGGCTGTGGGCAACCCCTCCCTGCGCACCATGCTCGACACCCGGGCTGCGTCGCACTCGGAATCGGCCTCCCTGCCGGAGCTGGTGGATCGATGGCTGCCTTCAGGAGCCATCGCCCACGTGCACCTGAACGACCCCAGCGGACTGGCTCCGGGCCAGGGAGGCCTCGAGTTCGGCCCGATCCTGCAAGCTCTGCGGCGGCACCGTTACGACGGCCTGGTATCGGTGGAGCCCTTCGAATACAGGCCCGACGGAAGCACGGCGGCAGCCAGAGCCATCGGTTATCTTCAAGGCGTCCTGGAGGGCCTGGACTTTCCACCGTCCTGACTTCGCGGGGAACCGGGTATAATGAAGCATCCCGCAACCCCAACCCGGCATCCGTAGAGAGACACCCCAGCCTGCTCGTCGCCGGCGACCCGGGGGAAACGCGGGCTTGGATTCATGAATGGAAGCGGGGCCATCGGAATGCCGCATCGCCGACCGCAAGGACGAACCGCCCTCCGCGAGGTCTCTTTTCTCTGCCTCTGGTGCTTGCTGCCGGCGTGGTCGGCCTGGGGGGCCTACAAGAACCTGGTTGTCAAGGTCGGCCCGGTGGAAGGCTACGCATCCCGTCAAAGCCAGGGGCCTGTGACCATCGCCGCCGACCCCTATCCATCGGAAACCAGGATACGAACCGCCTTCGACATCAAGGGCCTTTCCAAAATGGGCCTGGTTCCCATCAACCTCATCATCAGCAACCAGGGCCCTGACGCGCTTTCCATCGACCGCGCAAGCATCACCTTGCTGGACCCCGAATATGGATCTTTGCAGGCCCTGGCGCCCAACGAAGTGGTCGGCATGATCCTGAGACAGGACCGCCGTAACCGGAGTCCTCTCGGTCGCGTTCCCCTCATCGGCAGAGGCAGGAGCCGTGTGGAAAAACAGGCTGTCGAGATGGAGGACGACTTCATTCGAAAATCCCTCAAGCGCCGCGTCCGCCCCCGAGCCACCGCCTGGGGCTTTGTCTTCTTCCAGCTTCCCGAAAGAAAGTTGCGCCTGACCGGCTATAAAATAATTATCCCTGACGTAGAAAATGATA
>JAPPJA010000334.1 GCA_028874675.1 Chloroflexota bacterium | reverse complement strand
CAAGATGACCTGGGTGTCTTCAGAAACAAACCGGCATAATTAGTTGGAGCAAATGCGCAAGGCCTTGCGCCCCTACCCAACCCACGACCTGCACTGGTTCGAGGTTCCCGCCTGCGCGGGAACGACGCACATGGGAAGACGAGAGCTATTTCGGCATCCTCGAGGTTCCCGCCTGCGCGGGAACGACGGATTTTCCAGCCTTGTAACACACCAAGTCTGAACTCTTACCGTGCCCCGGCAGGGCCGTTGGATGGCTGGGGAGGCTGCGGAGACCCTACCCACCTGTACCAGTGGGACGAAGTCCGCATAGGGCGTTACCTTCTGGTACTATATGTCAAAAGTCAGTCGAGGCTTACCGCGGCGCTTTCAGCCCATTGGCAACCCACGGGCAGCCCCGCTACCATCCTCCCAATGACGCCGCGTCAACCCCCGGCGGCGCTCCCGCGACGCTTCAGGGAAAAGGGAAAGGGCCCGTTAGCCATCCCCTGGGTTCCGCTAACGAGGTGGGGCCTGAAGTCGCTACCTCCCCAGGCAGGACATATGCGGACCAACGAACAATTGCGCTACGAGCCTGACGACCGCAGTCCTCCCGTTGCGACGCTGAACGCGGCGCTGCAGGGTGTTGCCATCGCACTGTCCAACACGGTTTCCCTGGTGACGATTTTCGCGGTGGCGGCCCAGGGCAGCGAAAGTTATCTGGCCTGGGCGGTATTCGCCTCCCTGGTTATTGCGGGGGCAGCTACCGCCCTGCAGGCATCCAGGATTGGCCGCTTGGGGTCGGGGCATATTCTCCTGATGGGTCCGGCGGCTCCCTTCATGGGAGTATGCGTCCTGGCCGTGAGTGAAGCAGGACTGCCGGTGATGGCGAGCCTGATAATCGCCGCTTCCCTGGTGCAGTTCGCCATGGCATTCTGGCTGGCCCAGCTGCGGCGCATCATCACCCCCGTGGTGTCCGGCGTGACCTTAATGGTGGTGGCCGTCGCCGCCATGCCCATTGGCGCAGCGCGGCTGGACGATGTTCCGGCGGACCTGTCGCCGCTGGCCGGGCCGGCTGTCGGGGCGATTACGCTGTTCGGGGCTGCGGCATTGATGCTCCGCGCTTCGGGCCTTTTCCGTTTGATGGCAATCCCCATAACGCTGCTGGCAGGCTGCGCGGCGGCGGCGCTGCTGGGAGTGTACGACTTTCGGCGAGTCCTGGAGGCTCCGTGGTTCGACCTGCCGGAATTCTCCGCCTGGCCCGGCCTGGGCCCGGCGCTGAATACGGATTTCCTGTCGTTTCTCCTGGTTTTCCTCATAGTCAGCGCCGTGGTGGCCGTCAAGGCCGGCAGCGAGGGGGCGGCGATTCAACAGGCATCCCGGCGAAAGCCAAGGGCTATTGACTTTCGAGGCGTCCAGGGAACGATCAACGCCGGCGGAACAGGAGTTCTGCTGTCCGGCATCGCGGGGATTTTGCCGGTGCTGGTCTATCTCCCGTCAACGGTCGCGCTGATCAACTTTACGGGAGTCGCCGCGCGGCGCACCGGCCTGGTCATCGGGGCCATACTGATAGGGGTGGCCCTTCTGCCCAAGTTTATCGCCGTCCTGCTGACCATCCCGAGGCCGGTGACGGGCGCAATCCTGATGGTGGTGATGGGGCTCCTTTTCATGGAGGGAGTGCGCACCACCATTCAGGACGGGTTAAATCAGCGGAAGGCCATCATCGTCGGGCTGTCCCTTTCCATCGGAATCGGCCTGCAAGTCCAGGACACACTGACTGCCGCGCTGGGCAGCCCCTGGGGGGCAACCTTTGGGAACGGGATAGTCGCCAGCGTGCTGGCCGCGATCCTGCTGTCGGCGATCACGGATATAACCCTTTCCCGTCGCCGGCGGATGGAAGCGGAGCTGGATATGGCGGCCCTGCCCGAGGTGGACAGCTTTCTGCGGGATGTTGGCAGCAGCGCAGGCTGGAACGAGTCATCGCTGGAGCGGCTGCGGGCCGCCGGCGAGGAGACCCTGTCCAGCATGCTGCAGCTGCGGGATGACTACGACGGAGACAGGCCGCCCCGGCTGGTCCTGATTGCCCGCCCCCAATCGGGCGCCATGGAGCTGGAGTTTCTGGCGGTGTCGCCGGAAGAGAACATTGAAGACCGGCTGGCCTACATGAGCGAGCAGGCGGCGGAGCCGGACGTGGGCGAGATTTCCTTCCGGCTGCTGCGCCATTTCGCGTCTTCCGTCCGCCACAGAAAGTACCACGGCCTCGACATCGTGACGGTGCGGGTGGACGCGCAGCCCAGCCGGTGACAGCATGGAATGAAGCCGGGGCGACCGGGAGACTTCCCGAGGCCCGCCCCCCGAAAACCAGATTAACCAGGAAGAGGACCGTAGATATGGCAGCATACGTGATAGTTGATAACGAGATAACCGATCAGGCGCTTTTCGCCGATTACGCCAGGGAAATTGTGGCCGTCACCGAAGCTCACGGCGGCAGGTACCTGGTGCGAGGCGGCGCCACCGAAGTCGTGTAAGGAAACTGGACTCCCCACCGGGTGGTGATCATAGAGTTCGAGGATATCGAGCGGGCAAGGAGCCTCGTCAGCGACCCCAACTACGTGCGACTGGCAGACCTCCGCGGGAGGAGCAGCGTCACCTCGACTGTGATCGTCCAGGGCGCCTAACGGCATTGCGGAAGGGCTGAAGGCGCAGGACCGCCTTCAGCCCTTAGTACTACAACGACGACTTCATGGTGGTGTTTCCGGCCTGATTTGGTTGC
>JAPPJA010000077.1 GCA_028874675.1 Chloroflexota bacterium | reverse complement strand
CCTATCCTCCAACTTTCTCTATCTGTTCCCAAAATTCGGGATGACTCATGTTTGTCCCCTCGAAAAGTAGTAGCGCCCTGGATGGTGGCTCATCCAAGGGAATGGATGCCCGAAACTCACCTTCGGCCGCTCAGATCTTCCTTCAATTCCATTAGCTTCAGGACCCAACCCAGATTCTCGTCGTCGGGAGCTTCGTCAGCGAAATGGGCCTCCAGGCGTACAGCCTCATCCAGGTATTTGAGGCACTGCTCAATTTCACCCTGGCGAGCGTACTGGCGGGCCGCGTTATACCAGGCAACCGCAAACCTCGAATCCGAGGACAGAGCCGACAGGTAATCCCTCAGGGCTTCTGCCTCGTTGCCCATGGCCTCGTTAGCCGCTCCCCGGTTGTTGAGCGCCGCCGGAAACTCCGGCACCAGCCCCACTGCCGCCGTGTAGTCCTCCAGGGCCCGTTCGTAGTCTCCCAGGGCATCGTAGGCCAGGCCCCGGTTGTTCAGGGCCTCGGCATCCTCGGGACGCAGGGACACAACCTCAGTGTAATCCGCGGCGGCTTCCTCAATTTTGCCCAGATAGTAATAGGTCCTGGCCCGGTTGAAGTAGGCGTCCGCGTTTTCCGGGTTGCAGTCGATGGCCGCCGAGTAATCGGCTATGGCCTGATCGTGCAGGTCCAGTTCGTCCAGGGACGCGCCCCGATTGAGGTAAGCGTTCGACAGCGCGGGACGAAGCTCAATTGCCCGGTCGAATGAAGAAACAGCCTCCCGGTGCTTCCCAACCCGGGCAAGCACTACCCCACGGTTGAAATGAGCCTGCAGGTAGTCGGGGGCCAGGGCAATGGCAATGTCGTAGTCCTCCAGCGCCGCGTCGGTTTCGTCCAGATCGTCGTGGGCGTTGCCCCGCTGGTAGTGTGCTTCCGGCATATCAGGCTGCTTCTCAAGCACACGGGAAAGTTCGGCCACCGCCAGTCCCGGCTTCTTCAATCGGATCAGCGACAGGCCCAGATTAAACCTGGCAACTACATTGTCGGGATCATTGTTCAAAATTCGGGAATAGACCATGGCGGCATCTCCGTACCGGCCTACGGCAAAACAGCCGTTGCCGTAAACCTGGTCGGCAGAAGGGTCCACTTCATCACTGGAGGAGGAGGCCAGTCCGTCCAGCGCATTTTCCATTTCCCTGGCTGCGGTTCCGCGGAGGCGTCCACCCCTGGGAAGTGGGGTCAAATAGGCTACTCCGATGGCATGGTCCTGCAAAAGCAAGATAAGCTTGTCACGAAGGGCGTCGGCTTCTTCCATTTCGCGCACCTTATGTAATCCGAGACTCGACCCTGCAAAATCGCAGGAAATCAAGCATATCACGAACCGGCAAAGTGCGGCATAGCGTAGGGCAGTGCTGACTTTGCCTTTTCGCTGATCTCCTCAAATATTCTGAATCGATATGCCGCGGAATTACCGAACAAGGAAATGCCGCCCTTCCGCGCCTTTCGAGTCAAGAAATGCCGAACGCCCAGGGCTTTCTCCTGCCGAATCTGTCGCGGGTGCGTGCGGCATGTTACTTCCCCTCGGCTTTCATTGAATAATGTTGCTGGTAAACGTAGAATAATTGCTGCACGCCCGTATCGCCGGGGTAGCTACCCCGTTTTTGACCCCGCGATGCGAATCCCTATTTCCAGGAGCATTGACGTGACGACCGAAAACACCCCAGACATTGTAATTTACACTCACCCGGACTGTTCTTTTTCCGCCGCGGCTAAGATGGACTACCGGCGCAGCAAGACCGCCTACACGGAAATTGACCTGGCCAAGCAGCCCGACCAGATTCCCGCCCTGCTGGAACTGACGAATGGTGAGCGGGTGACCCCGGTAATTGTCCAGGACGGAACCGTCACCATCGGGTTCAAGGGCGGCTATTGAGACTTCTAGTCGGGAGGCTGTAGGCCTCCTCCACTTGTTCCCTGGGACATCCGGAATATCCCCTTATTGAAAGGTAGCTATACCGTGACAACACGTATTAGTCAAGCCTCGAAAATTGGGTGAAATTCGGAACATTTGTCGGTTGCATTTGCCGGTGCCGGCCTGAATAATCCGGGATATCCCGCATGGGAGTTGCAACATGGCCGGCACACCGAATTTCGTTGACAAGACCATTTGGACAGGCGACAACCTCGACATTCTCCGGGGCATGAACTCCGACTGCGTTGACCTCATTTACCTGGACCCGCCCTTCAACTCTAACCAAGACTACGCCGCCCCTGTAGGTTCTCAAGCAGCCGGGGCAGCCTTTAAGGATACGTGGACTCTCTCTGACCTCGATGTGGCTTGGATGGGTCTGATTGCGGAGGATGAACCCAGTTTAGCGAACGCAATCAAGGCGGCTGGCCTGACCGCCGGCAAGGGCATGCAGTCTTACTTGACCATGATGGCTGTTCGGTTGCTGGAAATGCGCCGTGTGTTGAAGGATACCGGGAGTATCTACCTTCATTGCGACCCAACAGCCAGCCATTACCTGAAGCTATTGATGGACACCATTTTTGGGCGAGGCGATTTCAAGAATGAGATCATTTGGTCATATCGCCGGTGGCCGTCCAAAAGTCGTAGTTGGCAGACTATGCACGATGTCATACTGTTTTACACCGGGGGGGGGGGGGCATAACATTTAAGTGGATTTTTGAACCCCCAGGCCCCCGCAAAATAAGACAATGAAAGGTAAAAAACCACCCATGCGTATTAACCAAAGAGGCGGGTCCCCCCCCA
>JAPPJA010000267.1 GCA_028874675.1 Chloroflexota bacterium | reverse complement strand
AAGGGAGGCAGGACCGCCCTCATAACGACCCTGGGCTTTGAGGACGTGCTGGAAATCGGTCGCCAGAGCCGCTCAGACCTCTACGACCTCAACCTGGACCGCGCTCCCGCTCTTGCGCCGTGGGAATTGAGGTTCGGCCTCCCCGAGCGGGTGGACTACAAGGGTGAAATCCTGGAGGACCTCCAGGACGACGCCATCGCCACTCTTTTGACCCTGATCCAGGAAGCCAATGTGGACGGTGTCGCCGTATCCTTCCTCTTTTCCTTCCTGAATTCACTCCACGAAGAGAAACTCCTGGCGGCCCTGAAACAGCTTCCCAGTCCTCCCTTCATTTCCATTTCCTCCCAGGTCATCCCCGAGTTCCGGGAGTACGAACGCACCAGCACCGTGGTGGTCAATTCCTACGTGGGGCCGGTGATGGCCCGCTACCTTGGCGAACTGGAGCAGTCCCTGGGCAGCGGTCTGCGCATTATGCAGTCCTCGGGTGGCAGCATCACGGCCCGGCTGGCCGCCGAGCAGCCCGTCCGCACCATCTTGAGCGGCCCGGCAGGCGGAGTGGTTGGCGCTTTCTTCACGGGCCAGCAGGCGGGATACCCGGACATCATAACCCTGGATATGGGCGGCACCTCCACCGACGTCTCTCTCTGCCCCGGCAGAATCAAGGAGACCACCTCCGCCAACCTGGGCGGCTATCCCATCAGCGTTCCCATGATCGAAATCCATACTGTGGGCGCCGGCGGCGGCTCCATTGCCCGGGTTGACGCTGGCGGAGCCCTGGTAGTGGGACCCGAGTCGGCCGGCGCCGATCCAGGTCCTGCCTGCTACGGCAGGGGCAATCGCATTACCGTAACCGACGCCAACCTGGCCCTGGGTAGGCTGCGTCCCGCCCAGTTCCTGGGTGGCCGGCTGACACTGGACCGGGACCGGTCGGTCCGGCTGATTGACGAGCTGGCCCGGGAAGTGGGCGCGAGCATGGAAGAGACCGCCCTGGGCATCATCCGGGTGGTAAACGCCAACATGGAGCGGGCCATCCGGACCATTTCCCTGGAAAGGGGCTACGATCCGCGCCTGTTCACCCTGGTCCCCTTCGGAGGAGCCGGCCCAATGCACAGTTGCGAGCTGGCCCAGGAGTTGGGAATTCCCAGGGTCATGATTCCCACCCACCCGGGCATCCTGTCGGCCCTGGGGGTGGCGATTGCCGATGTGGTCAAGGACTACTCCCGCACCGTCATGCTCCGGGGCGAAGACGTCAACCGGGTCCGGCTGGACGAAGAGTTTCACGGAATGGAGAACCTGGCCCGGGCTGAAATGCAGACCGAGGGTCTCCCCGTTGATCGGATGACGTCCTCCCGGTACCTTGACGCCAGGTACGTCGGCCAGTCCTTTGAACTGACCATAGACTACCCTTCGTCCACTCGCCGGACCGATCTCCGGCGGGCCATATCCAACAGCTTTTACCGGGCCCATCTTCAGCGCTTTGGGTACGCGGACCGGAACGAAGCCGTGGAGATCGTAAACCTGCGCCTCAAACTGGAACTGGCGGTGGACAAGCCGTCCATCCAGGTACCGGGCGAGGAGAGCCACGACGCCAGCCACGCCGGAATTGGACGGGAAGAGGTTGTCTTCAGCAGCGGCGCCCTGCCCACCGACCTGTTTGATCGCGACGCTTTGAAGCCCGGCAACCGGATTGGCGGTCCGGCCCTCCTTCTCCAGCTGGACACCACCATAGTTGTGCCACCCGGCTGGGCCGGCACGGTGGATTCATTCGGAAACCTGGTGCTGGAGCCTCAGCAGGCCTGACCGGGCCAAATTGCAACCCTAGTTCGGAGTGTTCCAAATGCCTGTGCCCGACCAGGACCTGACCGATCTGCGCCTGCTGGCCGCTTTTGCCCACCCGGACGACGAGGGCTTTGGCGCCGGCGGAACCCTGGCCATGCTGGTGGCCCGGGGCGCCCGGGTTACCCTGGTCTGCGGCACCAACGGCGACGTGGGCGAAATCAGCGATCCCTCCCTGGCAACCCCGGAAACTCTCTCCCAGGTCCGGCAGCAGGAACTGCTCAGCGCCATGGAGGTTACCGGCGTCAGTGACGTACGGTTCCTCAACTATCGCGATTCGGGCATGGCCGGAACCGCCGACAACCAGAACCCTCATTGCCTGCACCAGGCGGATGCCGCGGTTGTGGCGCAGACCCTGGCGGACATTATTCGTGAAGTCCAACCCCGGGTGGTGGTCACCCACGACCCTTCCGGGGGCTACGGCCACCCGGACCACCAGGCCATGTGCCGCCACACTACCGAGGCCTTCAAGCTGGCCGGCAGCACGAGCAGCGGTGGGAGTGCAGTTGGACAATCCCGGGCAGAATGGCAACCCGAGTACCTGTATTACGTGTGCTTCCCCCGCAGCAACTTTCAGCGGATGTGGCAGACCATGGTGGAAATGGACATTACCCCGCCCTTTGCCAGCCAGGACATCGATCTCGTGGGAACTCCCGACGAGGAGGTGACGGCGGTAGTGGACGTCGGTCCCTATGTGGACACCAAGATTGCTTCTCTCAACTGCCACCGCACCCAGATTGACCCCAAAGGTCCATTCTCCCAGCTGCCCCAGGAAATGATGCGGGAAATAATGGCCAAAGAGTACTATGCTCTGATCGAACCCGCCGACATGGGACCCGGGACCGATCTGCTCGCCAGGTTCTAGTACTACAACGACGAGTTATGCTGGTAATATGACGGGGTGAAGCAGGCGAT
>JAPPJA010000518.1 GCA_028874675.1 Chloroflexota bacterium | reverse complement strand
TACCTATCCTCCAACTTTCTCTATCTGTTCCCAAAATTCGGGATGACTCATGTCTACGTCTATAGACCACCCAATATAAACCACCTGAATCGCACGCTACCAGCCTGAGATGCGCGGATGTTGTAGAACGAATCCAGGCGGGCTGAGGTTCCCGCCTTTCCGCATTCGCAAACGCACTTAGGGGCGGGTTTCAAACCCGCCCCTGAAACGTTTCAGCCCTCCGTCCGGTTTTTTCTAGGTCCCGTAGCGAGCGGCGGCGTTGGGGTCGCTGTAGTCGACGCCCTTGGTGGCCCAGAAAGCGGCGGCGATGCTGTCCACGGCGGCGACCAGCTCCTCGCAGGCGGCCATGTCAACAGTCTGGCGGCAGCGGCCGGCCAGCTTGAGGGCGGCATTGAAGGAGCCGTGCAGGTCGAAACCTTCGGGCATGTTGGGCCAGGCGTAGTCGGCCCAGAGGATGCGGAGCTCCTTCTTGCACAGTTCGGCGTGTTCTTCCTTGGTGGCGACGTAGCGGGCCATGGTGTTGGCGTAGGCCACGTGGTCGTCGCCCTCTTCCAGGGCCTGCATCCGCAGAACCATCTTCTGGACGGTCTGGGCGGCTATCTTGGCGGAGACGGGGTCGTAGATGCCGCAGGGAATGTCACAGTGGGCCTCGGCCTCCTGAATCTTCAACCATTGCAGTGGGTTAAACATTCTTGCTCTTCCTCGATTTTAAGTTTTCCCGTATCTACGGGCAGCCCCAAGATTACAAGAAATCCCAGACTGGCGCAACCCCCGGCAATACTCGCTCCCCCGCGGTGTGCCACCTGATGAAGGAGGCCACCGGGTGTTGACGCGGTAGCTGCAGGCTAACATAATGGCCCCGAATTCGGGTGTCAGGCCTGCCGGTTCCATGCCAGACACCCGGGAGACAAGGCGCCGGTTAGAGGTACGCTTGGAACCATCACTGAAGCGCAAACGGTACTTGCTGCTGGGAGCTGCCGCCATTGTTGTGGTGGCTCTCGCCGTCCTATATTTCCTGGGCAGCGTACTGCTTACGCTAGGGATCAGCGCGGTCATAGCCTACGTGCTGCTTCCGGTGGCCAAGCTGATGGAACGGGGAATGCCCTGGCGGCACAAACGGCCGGGGCTGGCTCGCGGCATTTCAGTCGGCATCATCTTTCTGGTCGGGTTATCCATATTCGCAGCCCTGATAGTCGCAGTGGTCCCTCCCACCGTGGAGCAGGGCCAGCGGTTTATTGAAGACTTTCCCGCATTCTTGAACAACGCCCGCATAACAATAGAGGGCTGGGTGGCCCAGTATGCGGACGTGGTGCCTGCCGACTTGCGGGACCAGGCCGAAGGGGCTCTGGCCGACGCCGGCGGCATCATCGGGGCGGCCGCCTGGAACGTGGTCAAACAGACCCTGGGTATAATCACCGGTTCCTTTGCCTTTGTCCTTGGTCTTGCCACCGCGCCGGTGCTGGTCTTCTACCTGATGAAGGACTCCAGCCCCATCCGCGAGTCCCTTCACGCACCCTTTCCGACTGCGGTACGACCTTATCTGCGGGACATCCTGGACATCGCCGACCGTACCCTGGGCGGCTACATCCGGGGGCAGCTAACCCTGGGCGTGATTGTTGGCGTCATCGTCGCCGTGGGGTTGCTGCTGCTGGACGTGCCCTTTGCGGTCCTGCTGGGCATTGTGGCGGGCCTGACCGAGCTGGTTCCCATCATCGGCCCGTGGATTGGCGGGGCGGTGGGCGTGCTGGTGACGCTGGCCACGGAACCGGACAAGGTGCTATGGGTCATCCTGCTTTACCTGGTTGTCCAGTTGCTGGAAAACACCCTGCTGGTGCCGCGCATCCAGGCCGACACCCTGAACATGCACCCCATTGCAGTCATTCTGGTCATCACCGTTGGCAGCCAGTACTTTGGCCTGTGGGGCGTCATCCTGGGCCCGCCGCTGGTGGCCCTGGCCAAGGACGTGATTATCTACATGGTCAAGCAGTGGAACGAGGCGCCGGTTTTGGAAGGGAGTACGCCGGAACTGGAACCGGAGCCAATCAACGAGTCATCAGCAGAAGAGCCACTGGCAGAACCGTAGAAGCCTGCCCAAGCCGGTTCGTTAGCCTGTGCCGCGGCGGCGCCCCGGGGGTGTTCAGCCTACGGGCCTGACCAAATTACCTGGTTTATGCCGGCCAACAACTCGGACTCCCCCAGACTGGCATTCTGGCTCACCGCAATCCAGTACATTTGGCCATTCCTTAAGCTGGTGAGTTCCGCCGGCTGAAATCCGTGGGGGATTCGCATTGCATCCCTGGACTCGTCAAAGGCGCCGCTGGGATCATACACCGACCATGATTTGGTTGCCTGGTCGAACTCAGCCGCCCACAGCAAGGCGGAACCAAGTTCGGCCAGCTGCGCGGCAATCTCCGCGCCCCCTGCCCCGGCGTTTCCCGCCGGCTCCGGTTCGGGTTGAGCAACAGGGACTGCCGTGGGCTGTGGGGCCGCCGCAGGTGCAGATTCCGGAGTTGCCTCTGGCTGGGGCTCCGGCGATGCCGCGGCGGTGGGAGCCGGTTGCTGAGCAGTCGTTGGCGCCGGAACAGGGGTGACGGTTGCGGCCGGCTGCTGTGCAGTCGTTGGAGCTGGAACAGGGGTGACGGTTGCGGTGGGAGTGGCGGTGGCCGCCGGTTGCGGGGTGCGGTCGAGAATAGGGGGGAGCGTGGGCGGGATGAAGGGCAGCGGCCGGCGAGCCGCAGTAGGCGTCGGGTCCG
>JAPPJA010000009.1 GCA_028874675.1 Chloroflexota bacterium | reverse complement strand
CCTGTTAGCTTGGGCCATCTCAATAGTAGGTTCTTCCAGGAATAGGCCGTTGGCAATAAACAGGTCAGTTTCCGCCAGGGTTACCGCCACCGAGGGAGCGGGCTCAAAGGTATGGGAGTTGGTTCCTTCAGGCACGATTCCAGTCAGTTCAATGCGGTCACCGCCTATGTTTTCCGCCAGGCTGGTAATGGGGGAAACGGTAGCAGCAACCATAAGCTTTGGGGGCACGGAAGTGGCCGTGGGCGCCGGTGGGGAAGTGGGTGTTGGAGTCGGCGACGCCGAACACGCCACGCTGACCAGCAGGAGCGATGCCAGGAACACGATGCCAATCACGAAACCAGGACGGGAGAACCGGGAAGGGATAAATTCAGGTAGCGCCCTCATCAAGCGTAAATTCCTCCGAACCGACCCCTACCTCCTCTGGGGATTGGGGACGGCAGTTTACGCAAACACCTGCTATCGTGAAATGATCCAGGTCCGGAATGAATCCAAATTCATTCACCAGGGTACTGTTAAACTCCTCCAGGTAGTGGGGACTCAGGTTGAATGCGCCATGGCAGACCCGGCAGACCATGTGATGGTGCCGGTCGTCGGGGTGGGTCAGTTCATAGTGAAGCCGGTCGCCAATGGCCACCTCCGTTACCAGGCCCACCTGCTTGAACAGGCGCAGCGTGCGGTACACGGTGGCCAAATCCATAAAAGGATAGGCCGACTGGGCCTCTCGGAACACTTCATCAACTCCCATGTGCTGCCGGCCTTCAGCAACCACCCGTAGCACTATCAGCCGCTGCGGGGTAAGCCGGTGCCCTTCGTCTCTTAATACCTGAAGAAGTTGCTCATAACTGGTCATGACACTCCAAGTATTTGCAACTCATTGCAAAAAGAAATTTAATCGCTTTAGCCATTAATGTCAATACCAAATGGTGGCTTTAATGGCGAAGTTGCATCGGGGAACTTCCCTCTACTTCCTTGCCCGGTTTCTAGCCAGAAGTCCCGTTAGATCTCAAACCAACTCCTGCGCCTCCTTTCTCTAGAGTCATTCAACGGGCCGGACCGCGTGCGTTAACCCGGCTATAGATTCGCCTTATCCCCATTGGCTAATGCAGGAAAGCGGACGGAACTTCCAGGGGCAGTCCTGAAACTGAACTCAAACGCCCCCCAGCGTTCCTTTTCGTCGTTCCCGCGAAGGCAGGAACCCCGGTGGCGCACGTCGAGATTCCTGATTTCACAGAGGTGACCGGGCAATCTAACGATACGCCCTATACCCTACCCTCCCTTATCCAGTCAGAGAGTCTCTCCGCGATCATCAGGGTGGTAACGTTGGTATTGGCGCGCACGACATCCGGCATTACCGAAGCGTCGATCACATTCAAGCCGGTTACTCCGTAAACCCGGCAGTACTGGTCCACCACCGCCAGGGGATCGTCGGCGGGCCCCATTTTGCAGGTTCCCGATGAATGCTGCTGGGTCGAAACATTCCGCAGCATCCAGGCATCCAGCGCCTCATCCGATGCCAGTTCCTCGTCGGCGGGCGACACCCGTCGGGTAATGATGCCCTCAAAAGCCGGAGATTGGGAGAGCCGTACGCAGAGGCGCACCGCCTCCCGCATCCTGGCTCTGTCCCCGTCATCGGCCAGGTAGTTGTAGCTGAGTTCGGGCTGCACGTAGGGATCGTTGGCGGCGAGCCTCAGTTCCCCGGCGGTGCTGGCGTTCTCCAGGGCAGGCGCCATCCTCATACCGGCGGCCGCGTCCGGGGCGCCACCACGGGCGTCGGCAAACCAGCCCGGCAGCACCTGCATATCGTTGCGGGTGGCAGAGCCCTCCGACGTATATCTCAAGGCCACCTGACTCCACGGGGTATCCGGGTCGTCCAGGTATTCCTGCCTGACGTCGAACTGCAAGGCCACCAGTGGATGGTCCCTCAAATTTTGCCCCACCCCGGGCAGGTCATGCACCACCGGAATACCCAGGGTTTCCAGGTGCTCCCGGGAGCCCACTCCCGAAAGCATCAACAGTTGGGGCGAAGCTATGGCGCCACCGCTCAAAATAATTCGTTCGCCCTCAATGACAAAGCGGTCATCCCCGCTGTCCACTTCCACTCCCACCGCACGGGTACCCTCAAAAAGGATTCGGCGCACAGTCACGCCGGCGCGCACGGTCAGGTTCAGACGATGGCGAGCCATGTCCAGGTATGTTATGGCGGCGCTCATTCGTACGCCGTCCACGTTATTCATTGGCCTGGGCCCTACACCTGTGGAATCCGGGTCGTTCATGTCGTCGCATAGAGGCAGGCCTGCCTCTATGCAGGCCCGGTAGAAGGCTTCCTGCGTTGGCAGCCATTCTTCCCGCTTGTGCCGGCGCACCGGAATGGGGCCCTCGGAGCCATGGAAATCCCCGCCAAAGTCCAGGTCGGTTTCTATTCGATTCAGGTAAGGCATAATTTCCTGGTAAGCCCATTCCTCATTGCCCCAGTTCACCCAATTGTCGAAGTCTTCGGGCACCGCCCGCAGCCATACCTGCCCGTTAACTACGCTGCTGCCGCCCACAACCCTGCCCCGTGGAAGATGGAAAGTATTGTCGTGGTCTGGCCTGGCCTTGGCCCGGTAGCCCCACATGTGTGGGCCAGCGATTGCCTTCGCCGTGTTGTAACCATATTTCACATCGTCAGGGATCTGCTCAAAACTGGGATAGTCGGGCCCAGCCTCCAGCAAGAGCACCGATCGGTCAGGATCTTCAGACAGGCGAGTGGCCAGGACGCTGCCGG
>JAPPJA010000108.1 GCA_028874675.1 Chloroflexota bacterium | reverse complement strand
CCCGCAAGGAATGCACCTGCAGCAGTTCTGTGGTAACCCGTTACCAGAAGCGAATCAGCGGCCCGCTGATGGACCGGATTGATATTTTCGTTGAGGTACCGCCGGTGGAGTATGAGAAGCTGGTGGAGGAGGAACTGGCAGAGGACTCGGAAGAAGTGAGGAGGCGGGTGGAGAAGGCCCGGGAGGTTCAGGCGGGCAGATTCGAGCAGGGAACCGTGCACTTCAACTCAGAAATGGGAGCGGCCGAGGTGTGGAAGATCTGCAACCTGGACAATGCCGCCCGAAGCCTGCTGCAGACGGCGACCAACCAGTTGAACCTGTCGGCCAGGGCATTCCACCGAATAGTGAAGGTGTCCCGCACCATCGCCGACCTGGACGAGTCGGAAACGATCGGGGTGAGCCACCTGGCCGAGGCGCTGCAATACCGTTCACGGGGGCTGAACTGAGCGGCCGAATCTCCTTCTCTCAGCTCAACAGAACCGGCGGCATGGTCGGAAGCTGCGCATGGCCCCTCCCGCAGAACCAGTGGCGGGAATTACCCCTGGGCCCCCGCCTGAGGGAGAGCAACGGTTGAATCCCATTCCGTCGGCACAACTCAATGCAATCCAGCGGACCTATTGCTGGGGAATAATGGCCTTGAAATTGTCGAAGTACTCCGGGAAGGTCTTGGAGACACAGCCGGGGTCGAGGATGGTGATTTCGGCGGTACCCAGGGATGCCAGGGAGAAGCTCATGGCCATGCGGTGGTCATTGTAGGTGGAGATTTCGGCCGGTTGTATCTGGCGGGGAGGGTCAATTTCCAGGAAATCGGGACCCTCGACCACCAGGGCGCCCACCTTGCGGAGTTCCGTGGCCATGGCCGAGAGGCGATCGGTCTCCTTTACGCGCCAGTTTCCGATGTTGCGAATGATGGTCTTGCCTTCAGCAAACAGCGCGGTTACGGCGACGGTCATAGCGGCGTCGGGAATGTGGTTAAGGTCCAGGTCCAGGCCCCGGAGGCTGCCCCGGGAGACTTCAATGAAGTCCGGGCCCCGCCGAACCACCGCGCCCATCCGTTCGAGAATCCCGGCGTGCTGAACGTCGCCGTGGTTGCTGTGGGCGCCCACGCATTTGCCGGGGACGGGCCCGCCGTGTTCCGCCGCCGCCTAAAAAAAAAACCGGCGGCATGCGCCAGCGCCCTCTAGGTGGGCGATGCCGGGGGACCGGTAAGACTGCCCACCGGGAACATGGAAGGCCCGGTAGTTGTCGTTGTCCACCGATACGCCGAAGCGACGCATGACGTCGATGGTCATGTCGATGTAGGGTCGCGATACGAGGTCCCCTATGATTTCGATCTGCAGCGCATCCTGAGCGAGGGGAGAGGCCAGCAGGAGAGCGGTGAGGTACTGGCTGGATACATTTCCCCGGATGGATACGCTGCCTCCGAGAAGTCCACCGGCGCGGATTCTAAGGGGAGGGTAGCCCTCCTGGCCTTCGTAGGAAATGTCGGCCCCGAGCTGGCGCAGGGCATCGACCAGGTGGGAGATGGGACGTTCCAGCATACGTGGTTCGCCCGTAAGAGTGAATTCTCCCTCGCCCAGGCAGAGGGCGGCGCACAGGGGACGAATGGCGGTGCCGGCATTGCCCAGGAACAGATCGGCCCGACTTGCGGAGAAGGGTCCGCCCGGGCTTTTCACCAGGCACCTGGCGCCCTCGTCGAAAAATGAGAGGCCAATGCCAAGGGTTTCCAGGGCGGTGGTCATATGCTGGGTGTCGTCGCTTTCCAGGAGATTGCGGACCTCGGTGGTCCCGCTGGCCAGGGAAGAAAGCAGAAGCAGGCGGTTTGACAGGCTCTTGGAACCGGGAAGCTGGATGACGCCATCCACTCTGCCGGGGGGCTTCAAGATCAGGGAGTCCATTGGCACCTCGCAGGGGTTTGAGCCCAGAATACCGGTTGATTCAAGGGTTGGAGGAAAGGGTATTCAGCTACGGCGAATTTTGACATCGCACGGGTAACAATGTAGCATATCAGTCGCCGGCCTCATTGAAATCTGGCCGTAAGAAACCAACCAATCACCGAGAAACACAAGAGGGACAATCCGTGGCAGACGAACAGACGGCAAATCAGGGGGACGCAAGTCACAAGTCCCCCCTAACACCCCCAATGGCTAATCCGGCCTTCGCCCGCGCCCTTGATGAACTGGTGTCCCTGGCCAGGCAGGGACACAAAAGTGATTCCCTGAATTTTAACCCCTCCGATGAGTGGCTGGTCAATAACATGCCGGTATTCCAGGGCATGTCAGGCGAAGATCAGACCAGGGTGCTGGCGGAAGCCAGCGCCATCGAGAGGGAAAGCGAGGAAGCGAATTCGGCGGGCCGGGCCGCGACCAAGGCATGGCCCGGCGTGGCTGTCAAGCTGGACAGCGGCGGCATAGGCTTTTTCAGCCAGCTGGGAGTTGTCCGCAGGCCCGACCTGACCCAGTACTACGTGGACGGGTTCACTCCCAACCGGGACGCGCTTTCCTTCAGCGAAGAGAACCAGGCGGTGTTCACCGAGGTGTTTGAGTGTATCGTCGCCAGGCTGCGGGAACACCTGGCTTCGGGGCAGACGATAATTCAGACTGACCGGCAGATTTGCGATGCTCCAGGCCGTTCCTTCCATGCAAGGCAGCTTCTGTTTGGCGCGGACTACCTTCAGCTTCCCTACATGTGGCGCCAGCTGACCTTTGAACTGCCTGAATCGGAACGGACCCAGACTCCCGACATTATGGAAGTTTCCATACCCCACTGGT
>JAPPJA010000053.1 GCA_028874675.1 Chloroflexota bacterium | reverse complement strand
CCCCCCCTGGTTCCCCCGCACCCACAAAACGGGGGCCCAGTGGGGGTAATATCCGCCGCCCGCCTGTGGCCCCTTTCATCTTGGTTCCGGTACTGGCGCTTCACATATTCAGGGTCATGCGCCATGTACTGCCGGTTCCACGTACCGGGACGGCCCGCATAGAAGAGCACCGAATCATGGACACGGCCAAACTGCTTGCCGTCTGACCTACCGGCAGTTCGTTTCCAGACAATCTCATTCCGAAAGTTGCCTGCTCCGAAAATTCCATCCATCAGCAGCTTGAGGTAATGACTGGCCGTAGGGTCGCAATGGAGATATATACTGCCACTGTCCTTCAAGACGCGCTGCATTTCCAGCAAGCGCACGGCCATCATGGTCAGGTAGGATTGCATTCCCTTACCGTGGGTCAGGCCCGCCGTCTTGAGCACCTGGGCGGTGGCGGGCTGTTCGTCGGCTATCAGGCCCATCCAAGCAACGTCCAGGTCTGACAAGCTCCACGTGTCCTTGAACGCAGCGCCGGCGGCGGCTGAACCCACGGGGGCCGAATAATCCTGATTGCTGTTGAACGGCGGGTCCAGGTAGATGAGGTCAACCGACGCGGAGTTGAGGCCGCGCAGAATTTCGAGGTTGTCCCCGGTCCAGATGGTGCGGTCAGCGAAGTTGGGTTGGGGCATGTCGTGACCTCTAATCTGGGATGATGACCGAGTAGGCCCGGTGGCGGCGCTGCTTGTGCCAGTGGCGCACTCCCTGTTTGCCTGCTTCGTAGAGGGCCAGGGCGCAAACCGTGGTGAGAATCCCTTCCAACATAAAACCTCCAGCGCGAAACGCCGCCGGAGGTTGTCAATGCCCAAGTTCGACTGATAATATCAGTTCGTCTGGACACAGGAACCGGCTCGTAACCTCCGGACGGTTCCGCGCTCGCCCGCTGTTAGCGCAGCGGGTGTTGCGTTCAGATGGGCTGATTCTATCAGCAGTCAGCTTGATTCGTCAAGTGAAGTATGTAATTCCCTAAAAATAAATTGGAACAAGTTAGTTGCCTTTAGTTCTGCCAAAACCAATAGCTAAGGAACCAACCATGAAATACCGCACCCTTCCCCGTACTGACCTGGAACTCTCCGAGGTGGGCTTCGGCGTCTGGACCGTGGCCACCACCTGGTGGGGCAAGATTCCCGAGGAGCAGCGTGCCGCCCTGCTGGAAAATGCCGTTGAACTGGGCATTAACTTCTTCGACACCGCCGATACCTACGGCGAGGGCTACGGCGAGGAGATTCTGGCCAAGGTGCTGGGCCACCGCCGCCACGACCTGGTCATCGCTACCAAGTTCGGTTACGACTTCTACGACAAGCTGACGCCCCGGGTCGGCCACCAGGAGCGAGCCCAGAAGTTTGACCAGGAGTTTGTCCGCTTCGCCTGCGAGCAGAGCCTCCGCCGCCTCAATTCCGACTACATCGACATCTACCAGATCCACAATCCCCGCATAGACGCCCTGGAGAAGGACGATCTTTTTGAGGCGCTGGAACAACTGAAAACCGAAGGGAAGATCCGCTACTACGGCGTTGCCCTGGGGCCTGACATTGGCTGGTTCGAAGAGGGCGAGGCCTCCATGAAGGAACGCGACGTCCACAGCCTGCAGATCATCTACAGCATCCTGGAGCAGGAACCGGCCAAGGACTTCTTCCCCATAGCCAAGGAATGCGAGGTGGGCCTGCTGTCCCGCGTGCCCCACGCCTCCGAGGCCCTGACCGGTCGTTATACCGAGGTCCCCACCTTCGACGAGAGCGACCATCGTTCCCACCGCCGGATGGAGTGGCTGCGGGAAGCCCTGCAAAAGGTGGAACAGGTCAAGTTCCTGGCTGATGAAGAGACCGGCCGCACCCTGGCCCAGGCCGCCATCAAGTTCGCCCTGTACCAGCCCACCATCGTGTCGGTGCTGCCCAACTTCACCAACCTGGACGAACTGCAGGCCTACACCGATGCCGTGGATGTTCCCGATATTACTGACGGTGAGCAGTCCCTGCTGGACGAACTGTGGGAGTGCAACTTCGACCTGGAAGAAGCACCGGTAAACCTCACGGAAGTCTAACAGCAGCGCAGCCGCAGGTTTTCTCCAGGACAGATATGCTGGCCCCTTCTCCTCCTGGGAGTTGGGCCGGTGATTGAAGGGACTCGCCGCATTGCCCCGAATCATCATTGACACCGACCCGGGCGTGGACGACGCCATCGCCATCCTGATTGCCCTGGCTGCGCCGACGGTGGACGTAGCCGGCCTGACCGTGGTGGGCGGCAACGTATCCCACGCCCGCGCTCTCTGCAATGCCCGCGCCCTGCTCGAATACGTGGGAAAGTCGGATATCCCAGTGCACCGGGGCAGCAGCCGACCCCTCACCGGCAAATTTGCCAGCGCCCGCAACTTCCACGGAGGCAGCGGCCTCACCCGCCGACTGCCCAAGCCCACCGCCGACATTCCACCACAGGGCGCGGTGGACTTCCTCGCCGAGCAACTGTCGGCGAACCCGGGGGAAGTCACGCTGGTCGCCATCGGCCCCCTGACCAACCTGGCCAGGCTGGAGCGGCAGTATCCAGGTTCGCTGGCCAGGGCGGCCTCCCTGGTTATCATGGGGGGCGCTATTGACTCCCCCGGCAACATAAGGCCCCAGGCAGAGTTCAACTTCTACTGCGACCCAGTGGCTGCCCGAGAGGTAATGACCACCGGACTGCCAATGACCCTGGTGGATCTGGCCGCCTGCCGCCAGGTCGCCATGAGCCGCGAAATGGCCACCAACCTGAAGTCCCGTAACCGCCTGGGAC
>JAPPJA010000510.1 GCA_028874675.1 Chloroflexota bacterium | reverse complement strand
TGGGCGGCCACGGAGAGGTCCACGTCCTGGCGGTCGCTGGACACCCTCGCGTAGAGCGCCGCCGGAGTCAGGGATTGGAACTGCTTCTTCATGTTATCCTCCTTTGCCGATAGTCCGCAGAAACAAGGCCAGGCCGCGCTGCTGTCACTGACTCACAAGCACGTCGATGGTGGTTCCCAGGCTGCTGGCAATGCGGGCCAATGCCGCAGCGGACCCGGGTTTCCGGCCTCGCTCGATCTCGGAGAGATAGCTTACGGCCAAGCCCGTCCGCTCCGACAAGTCCTGCAAGGTGACGCCTTGGTGTTTCCGGTAGGCGGCCATGGGCCTTTCTCCGTTGATGATGGCCAGGGCCACTTCATGGGGGATCCGGACGCCGTCGTCGGCGCGAACGGCGGCCAGGGCGTCCTCCAGTTCGCCATTGCGCTCCAACAGGGCGTCGTATTCCTGGCGGGTAATGGTCACGGTCTCTTGGCTAGTCATAGGCTTCTCTCCTGTGTCGAACTCTCAGAACCGACATGGTATGGGTGCCGCGCTCCACGTCGAAAATCACCCGGTGGTCGCCAACCCGCAGCCGGCGATACCGGCTGTTGGCGAGCATGATCACCTGGTTGACCAGTGACTCCGGGTCTGCGGCATACTGCTCAATCCTGGCGATAATGCGCTGCCGGTCCGGTGGGGCGATGCGGCGCATGTCCCTGATGGCTCTTGGCGACCATTGAATTGCCAGTTCCGGTTCCACAAGGCTATTTTCACAAATAGCGAAACACACGTCAAGGAGGGCCGCCCCTGGGACAGCGGGAAGAACCGGCTACTTCAGCAGCCACCAGACGACGAGGCTGAAGACAGCCAGTATCGCCAGCAGGCTGAGCACGGCGATGCCGAGCGCCTTGGCCAGATTGCCGGTCCTTCGGTGGGCGTCCTGCTCCCGGACCAGTACCGTCTCCAGTTGGCGGTACTCTTCCAGGGCGGTGTCCGTCTCGGCCCGGGCCCGGTCCCGCTCCTGTTCCAGCCGGTCCGCTTCCTCGGCCAGTTCCCCCACCGTGCGCTCCAATCGTTCAACCCTGGTCCTGGCCTGCCGCAGCAGCTCCCGGTCGCTGGGGTAACGGGGTCCCGGCAGCTTCACGTAGACCCGCCGGCCTTCTCTCCCCACCTCCACCTCGCCCTTGCGGATCATCCGGTCCAACGTGGACAGTGAGACTTCCAACTCTCGCGCCGCCTCCCCCTTGTCCACCCAGTGGACTTCATCTTTGACCTTATCTGACATGTAAATCACCTCGTCAATGGCGATGCGTCAGGCGATTGCACTCTTGCCAAAATCACCCTGGTTGTTTTAGCGCCGTTTCTCACACTTGCAAGAATGCAATTTTTGATTGGTCAAGGGGCATTTCAGCCCGTTTCGTACCTGGAACCAGGGGACATTGACACATCGCGGCCTCCCGGCCAACCCCTAAATCGGTCTGCTGGTCACAGTTTGCGCCCCCGGACAACAGAGCGGGTAGAAGATGCCGTATCAGCATGATTGCTGTGTCTCCTGCCGGCGCATACGTCGGCGCAGTTTGTCCCACTCGTATGCCCCCAGTTCCCGCAGCGCCAGGGGTGGGCGTTCAGCATCCCACAGGGGACGCCAGGACCGGCCCAGCATCCCCCTATAGGACAGAAGCTCCCTACTGGACACCAGGACGGGCAGCTTCATGGTGGGCATCCGGGAAGCGGTGCTAGCGTAGGTCTTGGCCACCTCCTCGGTGTCCACCACGAACAGCGTGGTCGGAAACGGCGGCTGGTCATCCCGGGGCGCGTCGGAGCGGTAGTAGCGGATGTAGGGGCGCAGGCGGGCGGCCACTCCCCTGGGGTGGCGGGCGCGCAGCTCGTGCTCGAAGTAGAAGGGCACGTGCAGGGCGTTGACGAGCAGGTGTCCCACGGCGTCGGGGGCGATGGCGTCCTCGCCCCGGTTGAAGGCCCGGTCGGAGCGGGCGGTGGGGATGCACCATCGCAGTTCGCTGGCGTCCTCGGTCATTGCTTCAGCGGCCAGTTCGGACAGGAACCAGGTGATGCCGTCGGCGTGGCCGGTCTGGCGCTGCCAGGTTAGGATGCGGTGTCCCAGGGGCCGGGGCTGCCCGTGATTGTCGGCGGCAGGCTCCGTGCTCCATGTTGCCATGGTGGTGGACAGTTGCGCCCGGTCCCGGAGGGTGATGTACCTGATGCCCCGGTCGGACAGGGTGTAGCGCACGTCGCCCCGCTTGCCGCGCTGTTCCACCAGGCCCCAGGTATGCGTCAGGCTGCGGGTCATCTGGATGACCCTGCCGTCGGACACCCCCAGCCAGCGGGCCAGGTGTTCCCGGGGTATCATGGGATGGTCGGTGATCAGGTCCAGGGCGCGTTTCTCCGCCGGGCTGAGGCCGAAGGCTGGGCTGGACCGTACCATCCGCTCCGGGTCGGGCAGGGACGCCCGCTTGCGCTCCGGCGCCTCCGGTTGAAACCGTCCGCCGGGTTCGGCCTGGGAGACCACCTGCTCCAGGGTGCGGTACATCCTGCCAATCACCCAGTTGGATGAAATCCAGGCCAGGCGTTCCCACGCTTCGAGGGTTTCCCGGTTCTCCACGGCCACGTAGCAGTCCCGAAGGTCCGCGTTAAGGCAGAACTCGTCGGTGAGCCGCTGCTCCCAGGGGCTGGGAACCAGCACCAGCACCACGGAGGGACGGCGATTGTAGCGGTACTCGGCGATGGCCCGCAGCCGATCGTAAAGGGAGCGGCGCCGCAGCGCCAGGCCCTGGCGCACCACCCCGAAGCTGCGGCCGTTGTGGAGGGTGAA
>JAPPJA010000516.1 GCA_028874675.1 Chloroflexota bacterium | reverse complement strand
GTTCCTCGGTGGGTTCGTCGGGGCAGATGGCCTGGAACTCGGGGACGGACTCGGGGTTGAGCAGGCTGCGGTTAATGAAGACCTTAGCCACCACCTGGAAGATGTCGAAGATTTCGCCCTCGGGGGGACGGACGCCGGCGGCGCCGACGAGGGCCAGACGCTTGAACTGCTGGGGATTCATTACCGCCATTTCGGCGGCCAGCCAGCCGCCCAGGGAAAAGCCCATGACATCCACACCCTCCAGGCCCAGGTCGTCGAGGGCGCCCAGGTACCACATGGCCATATCGTGGAAGCCCATAACCCAGTCCAGAGGCTCGGACTCGCCGAAGCCGGGGTGCCAGGGGATGTAGAGGGTGTGGTCCTGGGCCAGGGCCTCGTGCCAGCGGAGCCAGCCGGGGTGACCCATCTCGTCGTGGAGGACGAGCAGGGGGTCTCCCGAGCCGCCCTTGACGAGGTTTATCCGGGTACCGGCGACTTCTACCATCTCTTCGGTCCAGGCTACGGAACTGGTGGTCATAGAAGCTCCTTGTGTGGCCGCGGGGCATCGGGCGGCGGCGTTGCAGAATCGGGTGGGAAGGTTGGAGTGATTGTCAGAGAGGCGGGTGAGGTTGTCAAGAAGCGGGATGACAGAGGCGAGGGGTACCGCTTCAGGCGGTTTGGCGCGGGAGTCGAGGGCTGATACGCGGGTCTGGTCCTACTGGTGCGGCTTCCAGGCCACTTGAACCGGGATGCTGACCGGGGCCGGGGGATGTGGCCCTGGCTGGCGGGATACAAATGGCCTTTAATTCGTGGTATCTTTCACTCGGATTTTGCGGGACCGGCTTTACGGGAAGAGGAGGCGCCATTGGCTACCGCCAACCAAAATCCCCGCTATGAAGCCCACGAAAACCCTCCGCTGCTGACCACCATAGGTTATGGATTTCAGTTCAGCCTGATAGCGTCGGCCGCCCTGCTGGTGACGCCAGTAATAGTGGCGCGGGTTTCGGGAATGGACGAGTCCTACCTTATCTGGATGGTATTTGCCTCGCTGGTGGTGGTGGGGATATCCACGCTGATCCAGGTAAAGCGCATCGGCCCGGTGGGGTCGGGGGCTTTACTGCCGATGTACACGGCGGCTTTTGCCATTCCCTTCTGCATTACCGCGGTGTCGGACGGCGGGCCGGGGACATTGATGGCCCTGGTGGTGGTGTCGGCGATAACGCAACTGGCGATTTCCAAGTGGCTATTCATACTGCGGAAAATCATCACGCCCACGGTGGGCGGAACCGTGATGATGATCCTGTCCATCACCCTGGCCTCGGTGGTGTTTCACCTGCTGGAAGAGACATCCAAGGCGGAGCCAATCAAGGGGCCGGCCGTTGCCCTGATTACGCTGGTGGTGGTGGCCGGCTTGACCTTGCGGGGGTCGGCCATACTGCGGCTGTGGGGGCCGGTGGTGGGGATTGTGGTAGGTTGCCTGGCTTCGGTGGCCCTAGGGGTTTATGACTTTGGGCTGGTTACCCGGGCGCCGTGGGTGGGTCTGCCGAGGGAGATTCCGGCGTTCGACCTGAATATGGGCATTCCCTTCTGGACGCTGCTGCCTTCCTTCCTGTTCCTGGGGGTTATTATTTCGATTCAGTCGAACGGGGAGGCCATTGCCCAGCAGCGGGCAGCGCAACGGGAGAACCAGGCGGTGGACTTCCGGAGGGTGCAGGGTGCGCTGGCCGGAGGCGGGGTGACCAACCTGCTGGCCGGCCTGTTCGGGGCGGTGCCCAACAGCATCCATCCCGGGTCGTCGGCATTTGCCCAGACCACGGGAGTGGCGTCGCGACGGGTGGGTTACGTAATTGGGGTCATTTTCATCGTGGTGGCCTTTCTGCCAAAGTTGTCGGGGCTGTTGAGCACCATACCCGGGGCGGTAATGACCGGGTATCTCATCCTGGTGTCGGGGATTCTGCTGGTGGACGGAGCGAGGCTGATCATCCAGACTGAGTCGAACCGGCAGAAGATAGTCGTGGCCGGGGTGTGCTTCTGGCTGGCGGCGGCCTTTCAGTTTGGACTGTTCACTTCGCCGGACCTGGGAGCGCTGGTCAACGCGCTGCTGAAGAGCGGCATAACCACGGGAGGGCTGGCGGCGATCATAATGGTGCTCTACCTGGAGTTTACCAATCCCAGGAGCAGGAGGTTTGAGTCTCGGCTGCACGTTGATTCGCTGCCGGACCTGAACGAATTTGTTGCCAAGTTTGCCGACAGCCGGGGCTGGGACGATTCCATGAAAGCCCGACTGAGCGCGGTGGCCGAAGAGACGTTGCTGACCCTGGCGCCCCTTAACCTGGACGGGGACGAGGAAGAGACCGACGGGGACCGACGACTGATAGTGCTGGCGTCAAGCGAAGGAACGATGGCAGATCTGGAGTTTATTGGCAGCGGCAACGAATCGAATATCGAGGACAAGGTGAGGCAACTCCAGCAGCACGACACAGTGGAGCCCACCGAGCATGATATTTCGCTGCTGCTGCTGAGGAACTTTGCGTCCTCGGTGCGGCACCAGCAGTACCACGACACGGACATTATTACGGTGCGGGTGGCGCCTCCGAGCGCATCGTAGGCCATGGGGATGGCGTTTTGGAGAAGGGAGGTTAGGGGGTGTCGTCAAAATGCCCGTCACTTTTGTGAAGGCAGGAAGCTTGACCTGGGTCAGCGGGGTTCCCGCCTTCGCGGGAACGACGAAAAAGGACATTGGGAGACTTCTGAGTTCAATGTGACGAAGATCGCGTTTTAGGAACTGTTCTGGTCGGGACCAGGTATTGTTCCATTTGATGGGGTGGGGC
>JAPPJA010000119.1 GCA_028874675.1 Chloroflexota bacterium | reverse complement strand
GGGTTATCCCGTACCCAACCGCTCCCACTTCCGCTCCATGGACATCTGGCACACCTGCGAACCGGAAAAGATCGCCGACGAAGGCTGGCTGGGCCGCGTCATCCGCGACCTGGACCCCAACAAGGATAACGTTCTGACCGGCGTCAACTTCGGCCGCGGCCTTCCCCGGGCCATGGTGGCCCCCGGCGTGCCGGTGGCCTCCGTGGGCAACCTGGAGTCCTATGGCGTGCTGACCACCATCGAAGCCGAAGAGCAGCGCTCCGAGGCTCTGGATATCTTCGCCCGCATGTACTCCCCGGCTATGGGCCAGGGCCCGGTTGTGGACTACCTCTCCCAGACCGGCATGGACGCCCTCAAGGGCGCCGACATTCTTGCCACCGCCCCCGCCCAGTATTCCTCCACCGTGGAATACAGCGACAGCTCCATCGGTCAGTATATGCGCAATATCGCCCAGGTCCACTGCGCCGAGCTGGGCACCCGGGTGCTCTATACCACCGCGCCCTACAACAGCTTCGACACCCACGCCACCCAGTTGACGGCTCACGCCAACCTGGTCAGGGAGGTATCCCGCACGGTCAACGACTTCTACCAGGACCTGAAAGAGCACAACGCCTCCGAGAACGTTATGCTGCTGGTCTTCACGGAGTTTGGCCGCCGCGTTCACGACAACGGCTCCGGCACCGACCACGGTTCCGGCGGCGCCGCCTACATCATTGGCGATTGTGTCAAGGGCGGCCTGTACGGTGAGTACCCGTCCCTGGAAGCGGACAAGCTGCTGGACGGCGACCTCCATTTCAACAATGACTTCCGCGGCCTTTACACCACCATCCTCGAAGACTGGTTCGACCTTGAGGCCAAGCCCATCGTCAACGGCAGCTTTGAGAAGCTGGACTTCATAAAGAAGTAACCCCGAGCTATTGGGAGAGCGCCTAAACCGGCGCTCTCTTCACCTTATTTCACCGAGGTGAAAATGACTACGCAAGTTCAAGGTGTAACTTACCGTTACACCCACACGATTGGGCGGGGTGAGGAGGCCGGTCCCGGCTTCAAGAATCCCGTATCCGTGGCCCGTGGCGAAGACAACATCCTGTATGTCGTCAACCGCGCCTACGACTACCGGGCAGATTCCAAGCGCATCACCGTCTGCACAGTTGACGAGGAATACGTTGGCGAGATCGGAAACGGCGGCCGCCTTGGCGGTGAGCTGATGGACACCGGCGAAAACGCTTCGGACGGTTCGCTGGTATGGCCCACTGACATTGCGCTGGACAGTGAAGAGAACCTCTACATCACCGACGAATGGCTGAACCGGGTGGCCATATTCTCCAAGGACGGAGACTGGCTGGGTTCCTGGGGCGTCGCGGGCGATGGCGAGGGCCAGTTCAACCAGCCTTCGGGCATACACTTCGATGCCGACGAAAACCTGGTGCTGGTGGACACGGGAAACAACCGTGTCCAGAAGTACACCAAGGATGGCAAGTATATTTCCTCCTTCGGCAGTTTCGGGACAGGCGATGGTCAGTTGAACATGCCCTGGGGCATAGACATTGACCGGGAAGGCAACATCTACATCGCCGACTGGCGGAACGACCGGATCCAGAAATTCGACTCCGATGGCAACTTCCTGATGAAGGTTGGGACCACCGGAAACGGCGAGGGTGAGTTCAAGCGCCCCACCAGTGTGGCTGTGGACAAGGACGGCATCATCTACGTAGCCGACTGGGACAACGACCGGGTGCAGGTGCTGGACAGCAACGGATTGTTCATCAGCTTCATCACCGGCGATGCCACCCTTTCAAAGTGGGGTATCACCAAGCTGGACGCCAACCCCGACATGAAGCTGCAACGCGAAATCGCCCAGGGCCTGGAGCGGGAGAGATTCCTGCGCGGCCCCATCGGCGTCGAAATTGACGACGACGACCGGCTGTTCATCGTTGACTCCCAGCGCAACCGGATCCAGATTTACCGGAAGATTCCTCCCTACTTTGTGGGAATGTACGACGGGGCCCGCCTTTAGGCGGTCTTTTCCCAGACTCCACATCAACGGTACTGCCCTCGCGCCCAACCAGCGCGGGGGCTTTTCATTGCCCGCATGAATGACAGGTTTGACTTCCAAATCATTGAGGCCGGTCGCCTGACCAGCGCAGTTCGAGCGGAGGTCCTCGGCCTGTGCAACTCGGCGTACGGTGAGGACGTTTCCCATCTGTTTGCAGCTTACACGGCCGACGTACACGTCCTGGCCAGAATGGGGCGTGTCCTGGTGGGACATGGCATGATTGTCACCCGCTGGCTGCAGGCTGGCGCGGGGCCTTTGCTCCGTACCGCCTATATTGAACTGGTGGCAACGGCCGAAGCCTGTCGCAATCAGGGAATTGGGGCGCGCATGGTGAGGGAGTTAGCCGGGTATGCCGCCGCGAATCCCTATGACCTGGCAGCCCTCTGCCCCGCGGATACCGGCCTCTACGGCCACCTGGGGTGGCAATACTGGAGGGGACCTCTGTTCATCAGGCCCAGCGGTAATTCGGAGCAGAAAGAAACACCCGCTCTCATTCCGACGCCGGAAGAGCGGGTGATGATTTTACGATTGCCCGGCACCCCGCCTTTAGACCTCGACCAGCCTCTTTCCGCTGAGTGGCGGGGCGGAGGGGAGCTGTGGTAGCGGGTTCAGGAATAGCCAGCCCGGTGCTGGCCTATGTAGCCTATGACTACCTTGTGTCTTTGTCGGTCCCAGTAGAAGGCAATCCGGATAGTATTGACCGGACCGCCGCCAGTTCCTTTCCCAATCGTTTCGTTCAGGAAGTAGGCGCGGCCGTTAACCAGCATACGATACTGTCCCT
>JAPPJA010000161.1 GCA_028874675.1 Chloroflexota bacterium | reverse complement strand
CCTTAAATGCCCACCGGAAGGGAAAGCAGGCCCCTTCGGACTTCCTTTATCTCGGGCGCCGTCGATTCAAACAGGTCAATGAGAACCTTGGCGGCGTCTCGGGGCTGGAAAGAGGAACCACAAGTGAAGATATCGGCAGCGGCGTAGTTATACTCCGGCCAGGTGTGGATGGAAATGTGGGACTCGGCGATAGATAATATGCCGGTGACCCCTTGTGGACTGAACTGATGGAAAGATTCGCCGATTACATGCGCCCCCACGCCTTCGGCAGCTCCATACAGTGCATTTCGGACGTGGTCCAGGTTATCAAGGAGTTGAGGGTTACACTCCTTGAGTTCCAACAAAAGGTGCAGACCTAGTACATTCAATCACCTGCCCTCCTCTTCATTACCGGGGCGTCACCCCCTGAATAACGGGAAACGAATGTAGATTTTATATTTATTTCCTCTTGCAATCAATACCTTGCCTCCTCCAATTGCGGAATTGCCCGTAAACCGCTGGGTGGTCCGCCCACCCCCGGCCCCATTGAACTGGCAGAACTTGCCTGCCGCACAAACCCGGCAGGAAACCCCGGTCCACCTCGCCTTCACGCTTCTAAGGGGACCCCTCCACTGTCGTTATGTCATTGACTGTTTCAGCCGGCGCCGATAAAATCGGGCGACATGGCACGCATATTTGATCTGCACATTCATACGACAAGAGGCAGCGCCGACAGCAACCTGTCCCCCGAAGACCTCATTCTGGAGGCGGAACGCCTGGGACTTCGGGGACTCTGTATTACGGAGCACAGCGGCCCCTGGGACCGTCACGAATTCGAACGCTTTGCCAGCCTCCATAACGTTGTCCTGGTAAGGGCAATGGAGGCGGACACTGACATGGGGCACATGCTGGCCTTCGGAATGGATCGCTACCAGTCTGGCTTCCACAAGGCGGAGGTCCTGTGCCGCGCCGCCCGTGCCGAAGGTGGGTTCGTTGTCAGCGCCCACCCCTTCCGCGGGGTCCTCGGGAAACACATGCCCCAGCGACCTTATCTCTACCGGTCCCTGCCCGGCGAACCCCTTCCGGTTGTCCCGGAGGAAGCGCTGGACCATCCGGTTTTCAAGCTGGCGCACGCTGTTGAGGTGGTGAACGGGGGAACGTCCGACGAAGAGAACGGTTTCGCCATGGAGGTTGCCAGCCTGTTGAAAATGCCGGTAACTGGCGGAAGTGACGCCCATTCCGTTCAGGGGCTCGGACGCTACGTAACTGCCTTCGCCGACGAAATCAACACGGAAGCAGAATTCCTGACCGCCCTGCGGTCGGGTAATTTCTTCCCCGCAGTCGGACTGAGGACCGGGCAGTTGCGTCCTTACACCGGCTAGCTCGCTGTCCGCGCTTTGTCCCTTGCGTCCAGCCTGGCTGCCCTGGCATAGCCCTGTTTACGCTCCATTTTCCACGGCCGCTCGATCTTAGATTGATTGCGAGACGGACTAAATGACCCTGGACCAATCCTCCACAACAGTCCCGGTGATGAACCAGACTTTTGTTGCCCTGGACCTGGAAACAACGGGACTGGACGCCGACCGGGAGCGCATCATCCAGGTGGGGGCGGTCAAATTCCGGGGAGACCAGGTCCTGGACCGCTTTGAGACCTTCGTAAATCCGGGGCGGTCCATACCGGATTTTATCCAGCGGCTCACCGGAATTCGCCCCGATCAGGTCAACCGCGCGCCCCATTTCTCCTCGGTAAGCCAGGGTATTGAAGAGTTTGTGGCCCATCATCCCGTGATAGGCCACAACGTAAATTTCGATCTCCGTTTCCTGGAGACTCACGGCCTCAAACTGGACAACACTCGTTACGACACCTGGGACCTCGCCTCCATTCTTCTGCCCCGCGCCAGCGAATACTCCCTGGGCTCCCTGGCCCGCCGGTTCGGGCTGGAACACGAGCGCGCCCACCAGGCAATCGACGATGCGGACGCCACCAGGCAGCTGTTCGTCGCCCTGCTGCGCGAAGCCCAAAAGCTTGACCCGGCGCTGCTGCAGTATATCCTCTATCTCGCCGGCCGCAGCAACTGGACCGTTGCCAACCTCATCGGTGGCCTGGAAGTCAGTCCCGAAACCAGCGGCAGCAACGGCGATCATCCTCCCTTGTTCAGCATTACCGGGCTTGACTTTGGCCGCCTTTCCGCCCGCCTGGGGCGTCCCGAACGGCGCCGTTACGACGAGGACCTTAACCACATTACTGAGGACAAGGTGGCCGGCCTCCTGAGCCCCGGCGGACCCTTTGACCAGGCCTTCGACGGTTTCGAGTTCCGCCAGGAACAGGTGGATATGCTGGGCGAAGTAGCCCGGGCGATTTACGGAGGAAAAAAGCTCGTCGTTGAGGGAGGCACCGGTGTTGGCAAGTCCATGGCCTACCTGTTGCCGGCCGCGGTTTTCGCCGCTGCCCGGGGGCTGCGGGTAGTCATCTCCACCAACACCATCAACCTGCAGGAACAGTTAATGCGCAAGGACATTCCGGCCGTAATAAAGGTGCTGGAAGACTCTGGCCTGGTGGAGCGGGGCCTGATCAAGGCCACCCAGCTCAAAGGGCGCGCCAACTATCTTTGCCTGCGACGCTGGAACTACCTGGCCAACAATGATGCTCCCTCGGTGGATGAAACCCGGCTGCTCGGCAAGACCGCGGTCTGGCTGCAGGATACCGTGGAGGGGGACCGCGCCGAAATCAACCTTTCCGGCAGGGACTATTACACCTGGAACAAGGTGTCCGCCGGGGAACGGGGCGGATGCCCGGGCCTGAGAAGCGGCAGCGCAGCCTGTTTCCTGCGCAGCGCCCGGGAACGGGCGGAGCAGGCC
>JAPPJA010000517.1 GCA_028874675.1 Chloroflexota bacterium | reverse complement strand
TTGTGGCATCACCTTACCGGTGGAGAAGGGAGGACTACGGGGAGATACTGGCGGAAAGGCATGGGAGTTGATTACCCTGGTTGACCAGGGTACAGGGCAACTGTGAATGTCCGACCAGAGCGAGGGGTCAGGGGTCAGGACCCTGACTCCCCTTCATCCTGCGTTCCGGAATTGCCGGACAGGGGGACCGGCGGCAGCAAATCCTCCACCGCCAATTCAACGTCAGGCAGGGCTGCTGGGGTGACGCGGTCGCCACGCCGGTAAACAGCATGCTGGGCATATCCTTCAGGCCCCGGATCGGTAAAGACTTCAATACAGTCCTCAACCAGGTTCATTATCCAGGTTTCGGGGATGCCTGCTTGGCTGTAGAGGTTTATTTTGACCTCTCGGTCATAAGTCAGGGTTGTGTCGGACACTTCGACCACCAGAAGGATGTCGGTTGGCGTGGGCTGGTTGGTGGCATAGAAATCTTCCCTGAAACGTAACAAGGCGATGTCCGGCTCCGGTTCAGAGTCATCGCTAATCCGAATCGCCCCTTGCGTTCTGACTATGAACTTACCGGCGCTGTTCTGTCCCGACCAGAAATTAAACCGGTCAACGCCACTACCGTGCAAGGGACCAATAGGGGGCATGACAATAATTTCTCCATTTATCAGTTCTACCCGCTCGGTGTTGTGAAGAACGCCGGCTTCACTCATGCGGTAGTATTCCTCCACCGTGAACTTGCGGGTATCACGTTCGACCTTCGGGGCCGGCTGCGCCGGGGCTTTGGTAGGCGTGGCCATAACTACACCTTGCCGGGAATATTCGGTTACAACAACAATAAACGACGATCGGCTTGTCTATGATAAACTTTCAGGTGTACCCCTTCAACGGCCGCCTGTCACCGCCCCCCCCCACAGCCCACCCCACTTCCACTTTATAATCATTATCAAAATACACCCAATGTCCTGAAGATCCCCGAAAACTGTTGACACGCCCACGGAGTTTGCCTACAATCCCCGATAAGTCATTGGGTAGAATTGCGACCCGTGAACAGGCAACAAAAAATCTAAGAGGAGGCATCGGATGTCAAACAAAGAAGACCTGGCGTTAATGGCTCACCTGATGCGGCGTGCCGGATTCGGCGCCAACCGGGAAGAGTTGGAAGCGCTTGTTGCCAAGGGCTACGACGCGGTGGTGGACGACCTGGTAGATCCCCCCGCTGATCGCCATGGCGGCAAGGCCGAATTGCTCCTTCGCTATCATCCCGGAGTCCTTCTCCCCGGCGGCAACCCGGTGATGGGCCAGGCCAACTGGCTCTACAACATGGTCAGCACCGACAAGCCCCTGGAAGAGAAGATCGCCCTTTTCTGGCATCATGTTTTCGCAACCGGCAACTCCAAGCTGGATAACTGCGACCAGATGTTGACCCAGATCGAAATGTTCCGCGAACTGGGCATGGGCAACTACCAGGACCTGATCCTGGAACTGTCCAGGAACCCGGCCATGATTTACTGGCTGGACAACAACGAGAACCACCGGGACGCCGTAAACGAGAACTGGGGTCGTGAGCTGCTGGAGCTCTTCACCATGGGCGTCAGCAACTACACCGAGGTGGACGTTCGGGAGGCCTCCCGGGCCTTTACCGGCTGGACCATCACCCCCAAGCTGCCTCGCCAGCCCTACGGCCGCTACCCCTGGCGGTTTGAATACCGGGAAGAGGACCACGACTTCGAAGAGAAGACTTTCCTCGGCCAGACCGGCAACTTCAACGGCGAAGACATCATCGACATCGTCGTCAAGGAACCGGCCACCGCCCGCTTCATCTGCCGCCACCTGTACAACTTCTTCGTGGCCGACGAGCCCCAGGTTCCCGCCTGGACCATTGAGCCCGCCCGTGACGAGGAAGCCCTGGACGCCATGTGCAACGTCTTCGAGGAATCCAACTACGAGATTCGCGAAGTTCTGCGGTTCATGTTCAAGTCCGAGTGGTTCAAGGAAGCCCGCTTCTCCAAGATCAAGAGCCCGGCCGAAGTGGTCGCCAGCACCATGAAGATGGTCGGCGCCTACGAGTTCCCGGATCCCGGCCTGGCCAAGATCTGCCGCGAGCCCGGCTACATGGGACAGGACATCCTGGATCCCCCCAGCGTTGAAGGCTGGCACACCGGCTCAGAGTGGATTAACAGCGGCTCCCTGCTGGCCCGTATCAACTTCGTGGCCGACAACGTCAACAAGACCAGCCTGCCCGGCATGCAGACCATCATCAGTCACATGAAGACTGAAGGCATCAACACGCCGCAGGACCTGCTCAACAGCTGCCTGGACCACATGGGGTTCCTGGAACTCAGCTCCGAGACCCGCGAGCAGTTGACCGCCCACGCCGAGGCCGGCGGAAATATGGACTGGAGCGACGAGTCCGCCGCTTCTGCCCGTATCGCCGAGATGATGGCCCTCATCGGCGCCACCACCGAGTTCCAGTTTGCCTAGTCGGCGCCTGTCCGGACCACTGAGCAAAAACCTTTAAAAAGGAGACAGCAATGACTTCAACCAAGAAAGATCCGGTCATAGTCGTATTGCAGCTCACCGGCGGCAACGACTACATGAACACGGTTATTCCCTACAACGACCCTCTCTATTATGAGAACCGGCCCAACGTCGGCTACAAGATGGAAGACATCATCAAGGTAGATGACACCCTGGGCTTCATGCCCTCCATGGGTCCCATCAAGGAAATGTACGACCAGGGCAAGGTCGCGGTCATTCACGGCATCGGTTATCCCGATTCCCCGCGTTCCCACTTCCGCTCCATGGACATCTGGCACACCTGTGAGCCGGACAAGGTCGGGACGGAGGGCTGGGCCGGCCG
>JAPPJA010000423.1 GCA_028874675.1 Chloroflexota bacterium | reverse complement strand
ACTCGGCGTAGAGCCACCGCAGTGCCGGGTCGTCGGCCTGCCCAGGGTCAATGTCCGCCAGCGCCGCCAGCGCCCCGTCCAGGTCGCCCGACTGCCGCAGCCGCCGGGCTTCGTGGACCGTCCGGGCCAGGTTAGGCGCAGGTTCCGGTTCCCCGCCCAGCAGGGCCGCCAGCAGCCGGTCTACCAGTTCCTCCAACCGGCGCAGTGACGCCGGCGTTTCCATCCTCATCAGTGTCATCGTCGTCATGGATCGCCTCCTTATGGGTTTGTATTGGTCTGCCGCCGGTTGCAGTTGCACCGGCAATTGGCCTGCTGCCTGCGGTTCCCCGACTGGACAATGCGCCGCACCACCAGAGCGGCAATCCCCAGGCCCAGGAGATTGAGGAAGAAGGTCCCGCCGCCGCTGCCGGTCAACAGAGGCAGGACGATGAGCAGGCCCACCGCCAAGGCCAGGGTCAGCCGCTTGTGCCGCCAGAGAAACCGGCCCAGATTGGCCGCCAGGGAAATTGCCCGTATCACGCTTGTCATGTTCGCCTCCTTTTCTGTTTCTGTGATTGACGTTTGCTTGCTTGACCCACGCGGCATCCGGGGAGCGCGGGCCGTGTTCATTGCAGTGGGAGATTGGGAAAGACGGACTCCGCCCCGGGCCGGATGCCTGGCATGGGAAACGAAGCGAAGGGGGAGAAAAAGCCCGCCGCCGTCGGGGTAACGCTGAGCGCGTTCACCGGACGGCAGGCGAAAAGCAGAACGCAGCCCGGCCCAGGAGACGTTCAACGTCCTGGGGGGCTGCGCAAGGAAAGGGCTGCGGTCCAGCTGGTTCCAGCCGTCAAACCGCAGACGTGGGGAAGCGGCCGAGGCGCCGTCAGCGCATCAACCGCAGGTGTGATAGGGGTGCGAGGCGTTCAACCGCTCCGCGAGTGAGGATGAAAGGCCGGAGTTCCTGGCCGAGGTTCCTGCTGCTGTCTGCCACCTCCTGGGAAAATGGTGATGGTGATTATGATGTGGTGCACCGCATCGAACCGGTCGCCGGAGGAGCAGGGCTCGACCCCGGTTCCGCATCACGCAGCGGGCGGGCGCTTATCCCCGTTTGAGGTCGCCGCCGGGAGAGCAGGGCTCGATCCCAAGCTAACAAACCGGGTCGGGGATGGACCCTCCAGTTTTCTGGGCTGGAAACACTGGAAAAAGCCAGACAACGCATTCAATTATTCACGAACCCATGAGCCAAAGAAACCCCCAAACCCGCCATTCCGCCCCCTTTCGGCCAAAGTGCTCGCAACGAAGGCGCAACGGTGTCGCAGCACCGGAATGGCCGTTCCGAGAGCATTCCCCGGCAGCCTACTTCCGCCACAATCCGAAGGTGAGGAAACGCCGCAGCTTGAGCATCCTGCGGTCCACCATCAGCTCGTTCAGGGCATCGTTGCGGCGCCGGACCTCCTGGTCGCGGTCGCCCCAGGTCCAGGGCCGCGTCGCCGGGGGCAGAGTCAGTTCGTGCGTCTCGATCAGCTCGATTTCCAGCTCGTACCGCCGCTCCCGGGCATTGAGCCGGTCCAGAGTGTCCCTGGTCCGAGGCACCGCGTCCCGGGCCTCCCGCCACCGGGCAATCAACGCCGTGGCCGCGTCGCCGTACACCAGCTCCTCGCCGGGTTCCGCCTCCGCCGTAACCAGGTCGGGGTAAACCCGCCGGGGCCGCTCCACCACGGACTTCCCCGTCTCGCCCTGACTGGCGGCCTGCGTCCCCGCCGCCGGTGTTCCGGCATTGGCCTGGGCCGCGCCATGTCCCGCCTTCTCCAACGCCGCCACCCGCCGCGCCAGCTCCCCGAGGGCCTGGGCCTGTTCTTGACGGGCCGTTTCCCCGTCCTTGCGCAACGCCGCCATCTCCTCCCGCAGCGTCCGTTCCAACTCCTTCAGCCCGTCCTCCAGCATTCCCAGCCGGTGCCGCTGAGTGGCCGCCGCCGACCCTCCCCCCTCCAATAGGTGCCTTTCCAACGCCCCGGCCAAGGTCGGCGTCAACCGCCGGCCGTCCTCGAACCGGGTCAAGGTGCGGGGGCTGACCCCCAGGGTCTTCGCCGCCTGGGTCTTGCCCTGCTCATCCATCAGGTCCCCCAGCAGCGCCGTCAGCCGCATCTCCCGCAGGCTGTCCAGGCTCCGGCTGGTCTCCGGGTACTGCTCGCTCTCCGTCATCCCATTGCCCTCCTCGCTGGACAACTGTCCGATTTCCAACGTGGCGCTGTCCAAAATCTCCCTCAAATGCCGCTGGACAACTGTCCGATTTCCAACGTGGCGCTGTCCAACGGGGCTGGAAGCTGCCCTGGAACCCAAGTGCTCGCTGCAACCGTCCGATAGGGGCTGATTTCCCCCGATTTCAGGTTCAACCGGACAGCATTGGACACCTGTCCACCAACCTCAAATCCCTGTACACGGGTATGACACCACACCCGCCTGTCCAAATCCCATTCGCCATAAGCAGTGACCCGCGAGTCACTGTTTACAGGCAATTCCGCCCGGGCCGCCTCGTCGCCAGACTTGGTTGTCGAACATCCGGTCTCGAACCGGACGACAGGAGGCAACCATGCTCCGGCGTCTTGTACCCAGGTTTCGCAGAGCCCGGCGGCTGACCCTGCTCACCGCCGCGCTGCTGCTTTCGGCCATCGCCGCCGTTCCCATGAGCGGCCTGGCCCTGGCCCAGTCCCCTCCCCTCGACGACATCAGCCTGGTCAACCGGGACCGGCAACTGGTGGAACGCAAGAAGGAGGGGGACTTCGTGGCCCGCCCCATCTTCAGCCGCCAGGTCAGCGTTCTCTACTACGCCATCCGCCACCCGGACACCGGCGACTGGCTGACCAACACCTACC
>JAPPJA010000404.1 GCA_028874675.1 Chloroflexota bacterium | reverse complement strand
TGAAGTCTCCCTGCGTACCATTTCGTCGTTCCCGCGAAGGCGGGAACCTCGCCGGCTGTAGTCAGGATTCCTCCTGTTTCAAGCCTGACGAGCCGATTTGACTACATCCCCTGGGGGCGGGTTCCCAACCCGCCCTGTTCCCACGTTGGCGGCAAGTGAACAACTAAGGAATCCGTTCTGCTTCCCATGCCTGCTTTTGGACGCGGGGCGGGTTTCAAACCTGCCCCCGCAAAAAGATGCCCGGGCCTCGCGTTGAGTTTGAAAGCCGACGTTGCCCCGGCGCAAATCCTCATCCCGCTGTGGCTTCAGTTTAGTTCCCGGGCCTCCAGGCTCCTGACCGCCTGCCTTTGTGCCGCGAACAGCGGTTCCATTCCCCGGGCTGCCAGGGCCAGCGCTTCTTCGGCCCGATGCCTGGGGAAGGGAGCCCCCTCGGTGGCGCCCTGCAGCTCTACCAGTTCGCCCCGGTCGGTCATTACCACGTTGAAATCAACCTGGGCGTCAAAGTCCTCCCGGTAGCAAAGGTCCAGAAGCAAGTCGCCGTCAACCAGTCCCACGCTGACGGCAGCCACATCGCTGTGCAGGGGAATGCGCCGCAATACCCGGTTGTCCACCAGCGTCTTCATAGCCTGGTAAAGGGCCACGTAGGCCCCCGTAATGGCGGCGGTACGAGTGCCGCCGTCGGCCTGGATCACGTCGCAGTCAATGGTTACCGTGCGTTCCCCCAGGGCTTCAAGGTCGGTCACGGCGCGCAGGGAGCGACCGATGAGCCGCTGGATTTCCTGGGACCGGCCACTGATGCGGCCAGTGTCCCGGTCGCGAGCGGTGCGAGTATTGGTGGAACGGGGAAGCATGTTGTACTCCGCCGTTACCCAGCCCTGGCCCTGTCCCCGCAGGAACTGGGGAACCCGCTCCTCCAGGGAAGCGGCGCACAGGACCCTGGTCAGTCCCGTCTCAATCAGGGCAGAGCCTTCCGCGAACTGCTGGTAGCCAGGGGTAATGGCAATGGGCCGGGGCTGGTCCCATTGACGTCCGTCTTGTCTGGTCAATGTGTCGTCTCCTGTCTTGTAATGGTCGCAACTTCCACGTCGCGTCCTGGGTCAACCGGTCTTCGGCAAGACCGCAACCGCATTGTACAGGAAGGACACCATTCCATTGGTCGGGACCCACCGGACTCTATTTGTAGCGCCTCGTGCCGTGCCAGGCAGATTTACTCAGGCAGCCAACGCCAACAATCATCACCGGTGCGTCTCAACCCATAGCCGCTTTCCGTCAGTCGTGAAGTGGATGGTGCCCTGGGCAGCTGTGCTGAAGACATTCGCCTCGCCTACAGCCTCATTCAGCCTTTTCAGAACTTCGGGGTGAGGGTGACCATACTGGTTGTCAGCGCCGGCGGAAATGACCGCCCAGCGGGGTTGGACGGCCCGGAGAAATGCCCGGGTGGTTGACGAGTTGCTTCCGTGATGCCCCGCCTTCAGGACATCGCTCTCCAAGCCCCTACCCTGCCGAATGAGATACCGCTCGGCTTCCTCTTCAATGTCGCCGGTAAGCAGAAAGCTGACCTCTCCGTAGGCAAGACGCAGGACCAGGCTGTTATTGTTGGAGTCCCATGCCGGTCCCCTCAACGGGACTGCTGGCGGGTGCAGTACCTCAAGTAGAACTCCTTCCTCCAGGGTGAGCGCCTGGCCTGCGCTCAAATGGAGTACCTGGTGTCCCCCTTCGGCTAATGCTCTACGCCATTGAGGATACAGGTGGCTGCCGGAATCCGGGATTCCCACCACGACGGACCTGGGCCGGTAGGTTTCCAGGACCCTCAGCAGACCCCGGCTGTGGTCCACGTCCAGGTGGGTGGCGGCGACCAGGTCCAGGCGCCGGTCCCAGCGCGGCAGGTGATTGGACAGCGCCCCGGCGGCGCCGCCGAATTCGGGACCTCCATCCACCAGTACCCGCCTGCCCCCGGGGGTAACGATCAGGGCCGAGTCTCCCTGCCCCACATCGAGGAAATACACGTGCAGCCTGCTGTCGCTGCCCTCCATGGTGTTAAGCAGAAGGTAAAAGATACCCGCCAACAATATCAGCCCCACGCCAACCAGGGCGGGAAGAGCACTCCCGACCGTCTCACCCCAGACTGCGACGGGAGACTGGCGGCCCGGGGAGCTGATTTGCCGGTCCAGCTTGCCCAGTACCCTTGTGCGGTAATACTGGGTGTCCGACATGACCAGCGTTGCCAGAAGCAGGCCGTACCATACCCAGGCCAGAGCCGATCCCCCGGCATAGACTTCCACCGTCCACCTGGGAGCCGACGCCACCAGGCCTGCCAGGGCAGACAAGGGAATTGATCCGGTAAATCCAATCAGCTGTCTAGGCAGCGGGTGTATTGCCCCAGCCGCCGCGGACACCAGGCCGCCGACCAGGGCGAAGGGCAGCAAGGGCGTGGCCAGGATAGTTGTGGGAATCCCCAGCAGGGGAAATTGGCCGAAGCGGAGGGCCACCAGGGGAAAGGTTGCCAGGGTGGCTGCCGCGGAAACAACGGCCCCGGAAGCCAACCATATTAGTCCTGGACCCAGAAGCCTGGCCCACATCTGCTGTGCCTGTTCCGTGCGAGCCGCGATACCGCGCGAGACTGCTTCCTGCCAGGGCAGGGCCACCACGATTCCTGCCATAGCGGCAAAGCTCAGCTGAAAGGAGATCTGCGTGACCACCGCCGGACTCGCGGCAGTCATTATCACCGCGCTTAGCGCCAGGGCTGGCAGCAGTGACTCCCGTGGCCGCCCCAGCCCAATGGCGGCCAGGTAAACGCTGCCCATAATGGCTGCCCTGATCACCGACGCCGGCGCCCCGCTTATGACCACGTAAACCC
>JAPPJA010000046.1 GCA_028874675.1 Chloroflexota bacterium | reverse complement strand
CCACAGCACCATTGGAAGGCTTGTCCTCTGCGTCATGGACTGCGTTTCTGATGTACAGCCGTGAATCATCCACCCTTCGGCGGTCGCCAAGGTATACCTGCTTTTGGATTCCCTCAAGAACCGGCGTCCAGATGTTATGGCGCGCCGGGTGTCTGGAATCCAACGGTTCTTCCAAGGATTCCCTCCAATTTGGCGGGCTGGAATCCCCTATTAACCAGATAGCTGAGTGCTTGTTTCCCGATTCTTGCTCCATGAGTTACGTCTCCGTACCGAGTTGTTTCTTGGTGGCGAGGAGGTCCGATTCGCAAGGTTGGGTCTCTTGATTCTTCGGGAGTGAAGAAAGGCTATCTGGAGGATTTCCGCCATCCAAAGAGGATGATTACCGCCCCAACGACAGTGGCACACAACGCGACCAGTCTGGGACCCGTACCGGAATAAACCTCCGCATCGTAGATGAATGACACTACCAGTGCTAACAATCCGGCTAGGAAGAAAAGCCACCCAATTGGCATGCCCTTCATTGGAACCTCCTGATTTTGCCACCACGATACTGGTAACGATGAACCATACTGTTCTTACTCCCCTGCCGTTGTCTCGCCCATTCCATCCTGTTGTGTTATTGACAGCGTGGCGCTCGCTGTGGGACCCGACAAAGTTGCGGAGGCGCGCAGTTCTATCGTCCTCCTCGTCCGGTCAAGCTCTGCCGCCAGGAGTTGCTCATCAGGCAGGGTGATCCGGTACTCTGCAGCCATCACGTTATTCGACAGCCCCTCAAGGGCATAGTGGGCCAGGGCCTCGTTCTTCTCGGAGCAGAGGATCAGCCCGACGGGCGGGTTCTCGCCCTCCCGGATCCAGTGCTCCCGGGCGTAGTTCAGGTAGAAGTGCATCTGCCCGGCGTCGGCGTGGGTGAAGGCCCCGATCTTGAGGTCGATTACCACCAAGCATCGCAAGCTCCGGTGAAAGAACAGCAGGTCCACCCGGTACCACTGCGTGCCTACCCGCAGCCGCCTTTGCCTGCCCACGAAACAGAAGTCGTCTCCCAACTCCAGAAGAAAGGTCTCCAGGTGTTGTATTAGCGCCTCCTCCAGGTCGCTCTCTGAATACTCGTCCTTCAGGTCGAGGAATTCAAGGACGAAGGGGTCCTTTATCTGCTGCTCGGGAAGCACTACGTCTTCGGGACGCTTCTCCTGCCCACGGGTCAGCATGGCGGCCCGGTTCTGCGACATAGCGGTGCGTTCGTAGAACTGGGAATTGATCTGACGATCAAGTTGCCGGACCGACCATCCTCCGCGCTGCGCCTCGGTCTCATAGAATTCGCGGGCGTGGGCGTTTCCGACCGACAGCAGCCTCACGTAGGCGGACCAGGGCAGGGGGAAAGCCGACAGTAGGTCGCCGAAACCCAACTCGGCGAGGGCGGGTTCCAATTCGCCAGACGGTGTCTGGCGAGTCTGTTCTCCAGGGCGTGGAGCCAATTTGCCAGACACTGTCTGGCGAATTCGTTCCGGTGGATACGAGAGGTAAAACTGGCGCATGTTCTGGACGTTCTGCCGCGAAAAGCCGCGCCCGAATCTCCCGGTCAGGTCCGCCGCCAGTCTTTCCAGCAGCGCGGCGCCGTACTCGGCCCGCTCCGCCCCCGATTGCTCGAACTCGACAATTCGGCGCCCGGTCAGCCAGTAGGCGGCGGTCATGGTGGCGTTCACCGAGCGGGCAGCAGACTCCCTGGCCGCGTCGATGATCTTCGACACGTCTCCGAAGACATCGCGGTAAGGCGCATCGAACTCCCCGGTCGTTGTCATCTCCGTCACTGCTGGCTCCTCAGCTTTCTCCATAATATTGTCCTCTCCTGGCGGCAGTGAATCAACCAAAGAGTCGCTTACTGCCGCAAAATAGCCGATGCCGGGTTTAGGGGAAGACCATCAGCTTTCCCCCTCGCCATCATCGTCTGGCAACGGGTCCTGCCCAGGTACGGCCGGGTCTCCCTCCACCACGCTGGCTAGGATGGTGAACAAGCGGCGCAGCCGGTCCTCGGCGTCGGGCGCGGGCTTGAAGTCGATTCCAACGACCTTCAGCTCCGGTCCGTCATTGGCCATCCTGCCTCGTCTCTTCGGTTGTTCCTGTCCCGTGGTGTCTTTCATATCGCACAGACGGGCAGCGACATCGCTGGACCGCCGTAGTTTCGTTACGAATCCGGTGAATAAGCCGCCGACGCGGGCGTTGGGGACGAGCGCCGGCGGCGTCAGGGTCTAGGCGCCGTTCCGGTCCTCCTCATCCTGCTGAGGCGGTTCCTCGCCCAGGAGGATGTCCAGGCCGCCGGGAATCCGCATGGCGAAGCGGATGAGGGCCAGCATGGCCCCGCCGCAGGGTTCCACGCCCTTGGTCCAGCGGAGCACCTGCTTTCGGTCCACCCCCAGGGCGTGGGCGAAGGCGGTCCAGCTGAGGCCGCTGGCCTCCTTGAGCCGGATCAAGCGCTGGGGGAAGTCGGGGGGCAGCACGCCGCTCTCCAGGGGCAGCAGGCGGCCGCCGATGATGATGTGGTCCTGGCTCCCGTGGAAACGGGGCTCTTCGTTAGGGGTCGTCATCTGTTACCTCCATTCGGAAAAGCTGGTGAAAGTCGTCTGCGCCGAGAGCCTTGAGCATCCTCTTGCGGATGCGTCCCGAGGGCGCGCGCCCCTCGTTGACCAGCTTGGAGACGTAGCTGGGGCTGACCCCGATCTCCCCGGCGAGCCAGTTCTGGGAGCGGCCCAGCAGGGCCAGGCGCTCCCACAGGGCCACCGTGTCGAGCCGGACTACTTTCCGTCCCCGGCGCCTCCGGGGGCCTCGTTCGCAATTGGTATGTTGTGGGCACATGGCTTCTCCTCTCCTATCGGG
>JAPPJA010000142.1 GCA_028874675.1 Chloroflexota bacterium | reverse complement strand
CTTTTCCTGTTCTTTTATTTCGTTGTGAACCACGTTCAAAATTCAGTCCTGGCTTTCCTGGAGGCCGGTGGTCTGTCCTTCGGATTGAACCTGGACTATTTTGTCTATGCAGTCTGTTTCGACTGGTTGCAAGTCTAGGTCCGAAGAGACCCCATGCCTAAAACTGAAACCATCCAGGTCCTGGGCCGGGGTACGAACGTCGATTTCACTATTGACGATTCGGTCCCCTTTGAGTTGGCGGAGCGCAGCCTCCGGGAATACCTCATGGCCTGCCGCGGCCTCTATTCCAGGGGCACGGTTTCCATCAACGTGGGACGGCGAATTCTGGCGCCGGACCAGATGTCCACCATCCGGGGCATCCTGAACCAGGAGACCGGGCTGACTGTTTCCCGCTACTGGTGCTCGCCCGATGTGCTGAGGAAGGCGCTGGCCGGCCCGGAGTCCCGCCGGGCGCTGCCCCCTCCGGACCTGGAATATGCCCGCAATCCGTCTCCCGCGCGCCCTCCCATCGTTTCCGCGAAGGCGGGAACCCCGCTGGCCCAAGTGCCTGCCGCGCCTGAAGGTGATCCGGCGCGTCACGAGGAGCATTCCGCACCCGTTCCCTTCCCCGGTAGGGGCGGGTTTCAAACCCGCCCGGTACAGCAACTTTCAATGGTCTTTCCGGAACTGGACCAGGCCCAGGGCGACTCTCTTTCAGTGCAGAATCCGATAGTGGTTATGGAAAGAGATTCCGGCTCGGCAGTTGACCTGGAAGCCGGCAGGGAGCGCCCGAATGGAGCTTCGGCGGAATCGGCGGATTGGGGAGTATCACAGCAGTCTGCGATGCCCGCCCCGGAACCGTTGACTGGCGACGAGGACGGAAAGGAAGGAAAAGCAGCCCAAGGCGTCAAGTCCGAAAAACCCTCGGCCGAACCTGAAGATGACGCCTGGCCTCCGGCTGATGCCCGGCCAGCGCCCAACGACCATGCGCTATTGATCAAGCATACCTGCCGTTCCGGGGAAGTCGTAAAGCACACAGGAGACGTGGTGGTTTACGGTGACGTCAATCCCGGGGCGGAAATTGTCGCCAGCGGCGACATCGTGGTGCTGGGGGCCCTGCGAGGCATGGCCCATGCCGGCGCTGAGGGAAACTCCAAAGCCACCATTTTTGCATTGAAACTGGAATCGCACCGCCTGCAAATCGGCTCCCACGTGGGGGAAGCGCCCCGCACCGCCGGAAAGTCCAAGAGGAATGGCCGCTCAGTCAATCCTCAGATTGCCTACCTGCGGAGGCGTACCATCTACGTTGCTCCCTTTACGCAACGGCGCGAAGAATACGGGGGAGGAACTCCTTATGAAGGGTAAGACCATCGTCATCACTTCGGGCAAGGGTGGCGTCGGCAAGACCACTACCACCGCCAACATTGGCGCGGGTCTGGCGCTGCGGGGCCACCGGGTGGTGGTTCTCGACACCGACATCGGCCTCCGTAACCTGGACGTGGTGATGGGCCTGGAGAATCGCATAGTCTATGACCTGGTGGATGTCATCGAGGGTCGCTGCAAGCTGTCCCAGTCCCTGATTCGCGACAAGCACCTGCCGGAACTCTACCTGATTCCCGCCGCCCAGACCCGCGACAAGAACTGCATTTCCTCTGAGCAGCTGACTGACCTCTGCCGCAGGCTGGAGGAGGAGTTTGACTACATAATCATTGACTGCCCGGCAGGAATCGAGCAGGGCTTCCGCAATGCCATAGGCCCGGCGCAGGAAGCGATTATAGTCACCACCCCGGAGGTATCGGCCCTGCGCGACGCCGACCGGGTGATCGGCCTGCTGGAAGCGTCGGAACTGCATCGCCCCAGGCTGATCATCAATCGCATCCGGCCGGGGATGGTCAAGCGGGGAGACATGCTGGACAAGGATGACATTGTTGACCTGCTGGCTGTGGACATCCTGGGGATGGTGCCCGCCGACGACCGGCTGATTACCGCCACCAACCAGGGCATACCGGTCATCCACGACAAGAAGGCGCCTTCGGGGCTGGCCTTCTCCCGCATCGCCGCCCGCATCGACGGCGACGACGTACCGTTAATGGAACTGGAACCCAAATCCGGCCTCATGGACCGGGTAAGATATCTGATGGGTATCAACCGAAGCGAGTACACCCATGCTTAGCAAGCTGCGGCGTCCCAGAAGCCGCGAGAGTGTCGGGTCCAACCCCGACGGCTCAAGAAGCATTGCCAGGGAAAGGCTCTACAACGCCCTGAACCGGGACAGGTACGATCTGATGGCGCCCGAGGTGGTCGAAGCGCTGCGGCGGGACTTGCTGAACGTCATTTCCCGACACCTGGACGTGGAAGACCAGTTCCATGAACTGGAGATCCAGCGCAAGGACGACTCTTTCTACCTGGTGGCGAGCGTACGCGTCTCGTCTCTGCCCCGCTGGGCTGCGGTCAGCTGACACGGCACACCCTCTTTTTGCCGGGGTCGCCGACGGTCGAAACGTCGCCGTGGCGGGTTTCAAACCCGCGCCTACTTGCATAAGCTACCTGAATCGCAATGCCACTCTGAACGCAAAGCAATTGCATTTGAAACTTGCTGCCCACTTTGAGCTTTGACTGACTGCCGAGACAGCCTTGTCCTGTACTCGTGGTTCCTGCCTCCGCAGTAACGACGGGTCAGGCCCAAGGCTGAAATGCGATGTCCCTGAACCTGGACGTGGTCACCCTTTCGCCAGATGAAGTCAAGGTATATAATCCGCCCAACACGGCAGGATCCGGCCCTTCGAGCTTCGGACCAAGTAACACTCCCCCTTTCCAGCCGACCGGCGCATGCGCACCGGTCGCAGGGCTGGGGAGCGAGGCCGAGTGACTCGAAGGACAGTTTCAAGCGCCGCGA
>JAPPJA010000005.1 GCA_028874675.1 Chloroflexota bacterium | reverse complement strand
GCACTGTAGATCACCCTTCCATGCTTGATTGCGGTTGTCAGTGCGGGAAGCGAGTCCTGAAGATCCTCAAATTCCTGCGGCGTGTAAACCTGGCAGTCCACGGCAACCATGCTGCTCAGGTGATAGGAAAAAAAGTCCGCCCGGCGGCCGAAAGCCCCATCCACATCATGAACTACTACCAGGTCCACCCTGCTGTCAGGCGTAATGTCGCCCGTTACCATGTCGCCCGTCAGATACACCTTCTCCACGCCCAGCTGGGGCAACAAGCTCATGATGTTGTCCAGTTCCTTCTCCAGCATCTGCTTCCGGAACTGGGTAAATCCTATTCTGACGGGCATAAAAAGCCTCCGGGGAATCTTGCCTCTTGGACAGAGCCCAACTAGCCCAGAAGCACCAAGTGGACTTCTTTGGGCCCGTGGACTCCTACAACCAGCTTCATTTCGATGTCAGCGGTGCGACTGGGCCCTGTGATGAAGTTCAGGTAACTGCCCATCTCTTCGCCGTTCCGGTAGTATTCAAGCCGCCGCAGCAGGAACACGTCGTCAAGGCTCTCCACCAGGTCCTCAGTTCTGACGATGGCCAGGTGGACGGGAGGAACCAGGGAAACCAGCCGGCTCAGACCTTTTCGGGGGAGTACAACGACCGAGCCGGTCTCGGCCACGGCATAGTCCGCCCCGGTAATGCCCAGGCCGGACTCGATAATTTGGGACCTGACCCGGTCGCGGGGGCTCGCTTCATCCTGGGCAACGGTCGCACATTCTATTCCTTCAGACTGCAGCGCCGAGTCCAGGGGGAGATCGGCAAATACAGGCTGGTCAGACCGGGCTACTTGCGTTATCGAAAGATTCCTGGCCAGCTCAACAACATAACCGACGGCATCTTCCGCGCTGGTGGTCCGGAAAAGGTTCCAGCTGCGCAGCCGGGCAGTATCAACGAAATGGGCCAGGATTTCACCGCTCTTCTCCTCCAGCCGCTGCCTGATCTCCTTTGCCTGCCCTTCCAAAACCGCCAGATCCTCCGCCAATCGATGGTAAGTTGGCGTGGGCGCCACGCCCTCGGTCCTGCCCAGGCTGCGGCGGACGTGGGACAAGAAGGCGTCTTTCGGTATCCCAAGCGAATTCACATTTTGTATTTCGACCATGCGAGCCCCTAACCCCGGGTTTCAGATTCGCTCTCCAGCTCATCTGCCCAGATCTGCCGGAAGCTTCGCGCAGCCAGAGTGGGCATGTCACGGGCGGCTGTCCACCTGGAAACCAGCGGCAGGGATACCCTTTTATCGATTTTGCCTTCTGAAGAAAAGGGCTTTTGCACCAATTTGCCCACGCTTCCCGCGGCGGAAAGCGCGGCCGGATTGCTCATCAACCAGGTGTAACCCCTGGCGGCCTGCCTCTCGGTAAGGGTTGAAGAATTTTCGGTGTCGCTGGGGCTCTCCGCCAACCGGTGACGCAGGTGGAGCAGCATCCTTGGAATGTTTATCTTAATGGGGCAGACTTCCCGACAGGCCCCGCAAAGGCTGGAAGCGTGGGGCAGGTCCTTGGCCTCCTTCAGCCCCACCAGCGTGGGAGACACAATCGCCCCGATGGGCCCAGGATACACCCATCCATAGGCATGACCGCCGATTTTGCCGTAAACCGGGCAGATGTTCAGGCATGCCCCGCAACGGATGCAGTACAGGGCTTCCCTCAGGTCGGGGTCTGCCAGCAGTCTGGACCGGCCGTTGTCCACCAGAACCAGGTGGAACTCTTCGGGGCCATCCTCATCCTCACTCCGCCGGGGGCCCGTCACCATGCTGACGTAGCTGGTAAGTCGCTGACCGGTAGCTGAACGTGGGAGCAGGCGGAGAAAGATGGAAAGGTCTTGCAGCGAAGGAATCACCTTTTCCATGCCCGTGATGCCAATGTGAATCCTGGGAGCCGAGGTACACAAACGGCCATTGCCCTCATTCGTGATAATGACCAGGCTGCCAGTTTCTGCAACCAGGAAATTTGCCCCGCTGATTCCGAGGTCAGCGCTAAGGAACTTGCTCCTGAGGGTTTCCCTCGCCACTCTCGCCATTTCCTCGATGTCATCCGTGAGCGGCACGCCTAGTTTCTCGCGGAAGAGCTCCGAGACCTGTTCCTTGGTTTTGTGCAAGGCGGGAGCAACCAGGTGCGAAGGCGTCTCCTTTGCCAGCTGGATGATGTATTCGCCCAGGTCGGTCTCATAGACATCAACCCCGATGGCTTCCAGGGTCCTGTTCAAGTCCAGTTCTTCGGAAACCATGGACTTGCTCTTGGTGGCGATCTTCACTCCCCTGCGCTGGGCGATTTCGGAGACAATCGCATTTGCCTGTTCCGCGTCCCTGGCGAAATGCACCTGCCCGCCGGCCCTGGTCACCTGTTCGTAAAGCAGCTCCAGATAGTAGTCGAGATGGTCCAGGGTATGAATCTTGATCCGGCGCGCCTCTTCCCGCCACTCCTCCCATGCTTCCCAGGTTACCTCTTCTATCGCCTCAAGTCGGGCTTCATTGAACCCGCCCCCCACTTGCCGGAGGGCGCGCCGCAATTTGACGTCTTCCATAGCTGCGCCGGAGGCGGCAATGAAGTCCCGGGTCTTTATCTCAGCCATTGCCAGCGCCTCCCGTTTCCTTCTGCCCTTCCAAGATCTCGGCGATGTGCCGAACTCTCACCGGCTGGCCTTGCCGACTCATTCCTCCTCCAATGTGCATCAGGCAGCTCATGTCGCAGGAAATAAGAGTGTCGGCTCCTGTCGCGAGAACATTGGCTATCTTGTCCTCCATCATGCCTTCGGATATGTGGGGGTATTTGACGGAAAAGGCGCCGCCGAACCCACAGCAGGTTTCAGCCTGGGGTAAGGGCAGCAACTCAAGACCTTCCAC
>JAPPJA010000197.1 GCA_028874675.1 Chloroflexota bacterium | reverse complement strand
CGCAAAGCCCCCGTGGGCGAATTGACCGGGCCGCTGCAGGAGCGCGAGGGATACTCCATTTTCAAGGTATTGTCCCGCGAGCAGCAGCGGGCCTCCTTTGCAGAAGCCAAAAAGCGGGTGCGGGCCACAGTCAACTGGATCAAGAAGCAGCAGGTATTTGAGCAATTCTTGGCCGAACTACGGACTAAGTACGCCGCTCAGGTCGAGATCCGAGACGACAACCTGAAACGCGCTCTCACCAGCGGTTAGCTCGGAATCCTCACCGCAGAGGCGGGCGATTAGGCCAGACTAGGCGAGAAAAGCGCCAAATGCTAGAGAAGAACGCAGGGCGCATCCCCTTCAGATGGGGTACAGGTGCTATCTTGTTGCTGGCACTGGCGCTGCGCTGGCCGGTACCTGCGCCGTCTTGGACTCACTTCGACGAGATTGCCTTCATAGTCCTGCCACTGGGTTTCTGGAGCGGTGATCTCAATCCCCACTACTTTAACTACCCTACCTTTCACTTCTACCTTAGTTCCCTTTTGTACCTGCTCTACTATCTGGCGACAAGCGCCGAATCAGTAGAGCAGTTTGTGGCCTATCACCTGCTGGTGGACGGCCGCGATTTGCTGGCCCTAGTGCGCGGGGCCAACACCCTGTTGGCCGTTGCCACAGTAGGAGCTGTCGCCTGTCTGGGACGGCGCCTCTACGGCGTCAAAGAAGGACTCTTGGCTGCCCTGATCTTGGCGACCATGCCGCTGGCCGTGCGTTTTGCCCACCTGGCCATCGTGGATACACCGGCTGTTTTCTGGTCGGTAATGGCCCTGTTGTGGGCCGTGCGGGCCCGGCAGGATGGGCGCGTGCGGGATTTTCTGGTGGCGGGCATTTTCACTGGCTTGGCTGCGGCGACCAAGTATCCAGCGGTGCTAGTGGCGGTGCCGGTGGCCACAGCGATTCTGCTGGATAGCCCTTGGCCACTAAGGCGCAGCATCTGGATCGGCAGTGGGGCTGCGTTGAGTTTTGCCTTAGCCACGCCCTTTGTCTGGCTCGACGCCGGGCAGTTTTGGAGCCATTTCGCCGATATGGGACGGACCCATTTGCTGGCCGAGTCGAGCACAGAGGAACGGGCTTGGCTCTACCACCTGCGCTATACCTTGCGCCACGGTCTGGGCGCGGTGGCTGCCGTGGCCGTAGCCCTGTCCCTGCTCTGGAGCGTTCGCCAGCGGCGGTGGCAGGAACTCGTTTTGCTGGCTGGCATCGTCCCCTTGGCCGCAGTCCTCGCGCTTGCTGGCTCCACTTTTATGCGCTATGCCCTACCCCTTGCTCCCCTACTGGCCCTGCTCATCGGACGTTTGGCCGGGATGGGATGGAAGTATCCTCTGGTGGGTGGCTTGGTCACCCTGATCTTAGTGGCCGAACCCCTGTACGCCTCGCTCCGCACTAGATCCTTACTCAGCGGCCAAGACACCCGCATAGAGGCCCAAGTCTGGCTCCAGACCCACCTTCCCCAGTACCAGCACCTGATCCAATTGCCCTCAAAGTGCGGCCAGATCCAGGTGCTGACACCCGAGCGCGTACAGGGGCGGCAGACCCACTACCTGCAGAGCTACGGCAGCGAAGCATTGCTACAAGCGTACGCCTTACTGGCCCAGCGAGAGGATCTGCCGCCTCTGTACCTAAAGACGAATAGGGAGAAGATACAGCCGACATCCCGGGGCAGCGCTAGCACCCCAGTCGTCATCGTCCACTATCAGCATCCGGTGTGTCCCGACGAGGATATACCGCCCGCTTTCCAACCCCTCCTAGAGACGATTCAATGGCAGAAAGTCTTTTCACCAGGTCGGGTGGAATCGGCTATTTTCGACCGAATGGACTGGTACTTTTTGCCAATTGCGGGATTTGCCCAAGTAGAGAAGACGGGACCTGTCGTCCGGCTGGGCACACTCTCTGTGAGTGGAGATTCGATTCGGATAGAGGCCCGTTCCTACTTTGAGGCATTGCACTGGGTTTTGCGCGGCCACCAAGCTAGGGCCGAAAAAGATTGGACGGGTGCCTTGCAGGCGTACCACCGGGCCTTGGAAATTGCGCCTGTGCCCGATGAATTGGTCGGCCTAGAAGTGGGACGCTATCTCTACACCCAGATGGGGCGCACCTATGCTCAAATGGGCCAATTGGAGCAAGCCGTGCGCTTTTTGGAGCAGGCTATAGCCCTGAAACCAGCGTACCAAGAGGCATACAATGAACTCGGGGTGGCGTACGCCTCCTTGGGAGAGCTGGAAAGAGCCGTGGAAACTTGGGAAGAGTTGGTCGCGTTGTACCCAGATTTTGCCCCGGCTTACTTCAATCTAGGACGTGCCCTGTGGCGCTTGGAACGGCGTCAGCAGGCCCGTGCGTACTGGCAGAAGGGGATAGAGTTGACGCCCAATCATCCATCGGCGGGCCAAATACAGCAGTTGGAGGAAGAGGGTTGAAATTTTTCTTTTTACTCAGACTTTTTGCTCGTATATTACCAGATTAAGTATCCGCAGAACGTTTAACCAGCGAGGAGAAAGGAGGTCTTGTCTATAAGTAAGTGCCGTAGATGCAAAATTGAGCAGACAGATGAATCGGCTTTTCAATCCAATACCTAACAGGAGGTTAAGGTAATGAAACTGATTCGTTGCTTTATGGTTTTAGCACTCGTGGTCGCCGGCGCTAGTATCGGCTCGGCTCACGAACTGCCTGGCGAGGTTTACTTCGCCTTTCAGTTCCCGCTTCACGCCGTGCCCGCCATCGACGGCGATCTAAGCGACTGGGACATGATAGACCCAGATATCTTCGAGATCTCGGTGGAAGGAGGCCACATCGTAGAAACTGTGCGCGGAGATGACAGCGGCGAGCTGTCGGATTTCAACGCCAGAAG
>JAPPJA010000320.1 GCA_028874675.1 Chloroflexota bacterium | reverse complement strand
GGTCTGGACCATGTCAGGAATCTGTTCCGCGATCTCGAAGGGAATGTTGGTGACGCCGTGCTTGTCCCCGTGCAGAAGATCACCGGTCTTGACGGTCAGGCCGCCAATGGTGACGGGAATGCCTATTTCCACCAGGTGTACGTAGGCGTGGGAAGCGGAAATCTCCTTGGCAAAGAACTGGAATCCCAGGGCCTCAACTTCGTCAATATCGCGAACCGTGCCGTCGGTAGCGACGCCCACGGCTCCCAGGGCCTTGTGAATGTTGCCCTGGACCTCTCCCCAATAGGCGCCGAGTGGGGGGTTGTCAATGTCGTGCAGGACAATAAACCTGGGTTCGGGAACAGAGACTATCAGGTCCCACCAGTCTTCCCGGGACACGTTGCGGCCCTCGGGTTGGACCGCGCTGATAACTCCGGTAACCGCATAGCCAACGGCCGGAGGCAGGGTTCGGAAGACACCCTTGATTTCCGGCAGCATGAAGCCTTCTTCCTTGCCCCGGACGTTGAAGCCCTCGATGGCGTTGCAGATACTGGGAGTATCAATTTTGCCCAGGGCTTCCATAGTTTCCTTGCTGATGGTCTGGTACACGTGCGAACCTCCTGAAGTTGTTGCCTGTATTGTGGAATTCAAGGACCCTTACAACCGTGCAATCCGCATTCCTTGCTTGGAATGCCGCCTGAAATTACCTGCCCAGTGGCAGCGTCGCTGCATGGCCGGATGGCGCGCGGTCGGATTTTTTGCCGCCAATACTCTAACCCTTGCGGGGCATAGAGGCAAGAATAACTGCTGCGGCTTCCCGACAGGCATGATGCCGGAAACTTCGGCAAATCTGGCCAGCGATCTTTACCAGCGCAATCTACCGAGTGCAGGTTTCTTGCGGCTGAAACATCCCGGCTCCGGCGCCAACTAAAGCTTACCTATCGTCCTCAGGATGGTCGTAGTCCGGGTCTTCCCACGGCTGCAGACCCTCGGCGGGGTCCCTGTTGTCGGGCTGCAGAGCCTTCCAAAGGAACTTGACCCCAACCACCACCATTACCAGCAGGATCAGTCCGCCGAAGAGCCAGATGTCCAGGTAAAGCAGGGGGCTGGGCGGCTGCGGTTCCTGCTGCGCCTGGGAGGACGCAGACTCATCCAGACCAATTTGAGCGTGGAAGTCCGACGGACTTGGGCGGTGGGCTTCCGCTTGGGCCGCATTCATTGGATGCAACAGGACCGCTACTGCCGCGAGTATGACTAATACCACTGACAGCCAGGGCAAGGCGCCCGACACAAAAGACCTGCCGCCCCTACAGAACTCAGCAAATCCTGTCAGGCGCCTGTATTCCGTTTTCTCTTTCGAGTTGGGGCGGTGCATTCTCTTGGTCCTGATGGCTTACGAACAGGCTGGCGCCAGCCAGGTCTGTCTGGAACTACATTACCACGGGACCGAATCGGGCGACAAAATCGGACCAGGGGAAGGGGATGTGATAGCTGTTGTATGGGCGAAATCACGATAATCCGCACAAACCTCGAAAGGAGGAAGCTTATGTAATATTGCTACACTCCCGGTATCCCCAGATGAACGGGGACATCATTCTAACCTCGCCGTTCTGGCGGGCGTTATCGATACAGGGAGGACGAAGCGGATGCAAAAGGCCATCGAGGATTTTCTGCAACACCTGGTGGTGGAAAGGGGGTTTTCCCAGCACACGCTGGATGCGTACCGGAACGACCTGGGTCAGTTTGCCGACTTTTTGAAGGAGAAGATGAACGAGGCCAGCGAACGCAGCGACGTGTGGGAAAGGGTGGACCTGGACCTGCTGAACGACTATATCGCGGACTTGCGAGGCAGAAAGGGCTACCGGGATACCACCACGGCCCGAAAAGTTGCTGCCATAAAGTCCTTTTTTACGTTTCTGGCGCAGAACGGAGTCATCGAGGAACCACCCACCGAATCTCTGGGTTCGCCGCGGGTAGGACGGGCCCTTCCCAAGTACCTGACAGAGGACGAAGTTGAACGGCTCCTGAGGGAAGCCGACAAGGCGGGCACTGCGGAGGCCCAGCGGGACGCGAACATTCTCGAACTGCTTTACGCCACCGGCCTCCGGGTCAGCGAGCTGGTGTCCCTGAATGTCCAGGACGTTGATTTTGAGGAGTCTTACATACGGTGCTGGGGCAAGGGGTCCAAGGAGCGCATTGTTTACGCTCATGACAAAGCGTTGAACGGACTTCAAGACTACCTCTCCACCAGCCGAATGTCGCTGTTAGGGCAGAACAAGGAGGAAGCTGCCCTGTTTGTGAATCACCGGGGTGAGCGCCTGACCCGGCAATGGGTCTGGAACATACTCAAGACCTACAGCAAGCGGGCCGGCATTGATCAAAAGATTACTCCCCACACCTTGCGTCACAGCTTTGCCACGCACCTGCTTCAGAAGGGCGCGTCCCTTCGCCACGTTCAGGAACTGTTGGGCCATTCCAGCATTTCTACCACCCAGGTCTATACCCACCTGACATCGGAGCATCTGCGAGACGAGTACGAAAAGAGCCATCCCAGGGCAGTGTAATTATCTTTTTTTCCTGGTTTCAGTTGGAGCGCCGGTTCAGTAAAGGGCCGGCGCTCCATTTGCGTTTGGCGTACTGGCTGGGCGATAATGACATATGCGGGAAAGAATGAGTCCTCCCGCACAAATTCAAAACCCAAATGATTGAACCCGCAGCTATTACGGAATACAGCCGAAGGTCCGAGTTCAATCTTTCCGTGAACCAGGAGGTAAGTTGCCATGCCAGCCAAGGGTAAGAGAGTGGCATCCCGCCAGGCCCAGTTAAACCGCCGGAGACGGCGGCAGGGCAGGGTGGGAGCCGATAGTGCGGAAGAATCTGTTGAAAGGGGCGGCGCTCCCGCT
>JAPPJA010000215.1 GCA_028874675.1 Chloroflexota bacterium | reverse complement strand
TTTCCTCCAAAAGGCGGAAAGCGAGGCCGGCCCGAATGGACCGACCCCGCTCTCCTGATAAAGATGCAGGTCGTTGGGTGCGGTCCATTCGCCGCTGTGGCGTCCGCCGGTGGCAAAACGCGAAGAGCGGGGCCGCCTTCCCAAAGTTGGGAGAGACGGCCCCGCTCGCAGGCACCTATTCAATTGTCAGGGGCGGCCCAAGGGTCCGCCCCGGTTTCCGCTGCGCCGCGCTACGGGCTGCGGGCTGCGGGCTGCGGGCTTGGGTTGTTACCAACGGTTCTTCAAACCGGGCAGTGGCAGAAGGGAAGGAATTGGGCTAATTGTCGTTTGCAAGCACCTCCTCGTTGTTTACGTTGAGCAGCCAACTGTTACCGAAGCGGTTGACGCAGTTTGGACGGACACTGGCCGCTGGCTTGACGTGCTACTCCTTTTCACGTTTTCGCTGGGAGAGACGCCAACCCGCCGTTCATCGCCGTCCGCCGGTCTCCCTCCCACGCCGGATGCGCCACTCCCTCGGCCCCGGTCCTGCAACCGAAGTGCCGGACCGAGGTTACGCAAGGCGCGCTGCGCCCAGGATCAGGCAGCGCAACGGAATACGCCGGTTGGGGGTTGGCGGAAGACGCAATGCACCCAGGGCGCCACCCCCGGGAATCGCAGGGTGAGGGAGTTGGAGAGGAACAGAGTGCGGACGACGGCTATGTCGAAGGCCGCCGCGCCGGTGCGCTCTGCGTTGCAATGGCAAGCGTCCGGTCCGCTGTCGTCGTAGCCGGGCCGGAGCGGGTTGGGCCTGCGGCGAAGCCGCTTCTATCCCAGCAGCTACGCCGCAGTCGTAATGAGGCGGCCGGAACCGGTCAATCGGTCCAGCCGCAGGGTGAAGGGAATGCGAAGTGGTTTATCGCTCCGCCCTTCATACCGGTGGGCAAAAGGATGCCGGGGACTCCGTGCTGTTTCCGGTTGCCACCTCCTTCAGTAAATCTGTGAGATTGGGATACCACCTTGGCTTGGGTTGCCTGGTGAGACGCACCGTGCGCCTCGATGGGTAGGGATGCCGCACGTGGGATGAGAGTCCTGGTGAAGCGCACCCTGCGCCTCAGCGATTTCCCCTGTGGCAGCCATCGGGAGAGCAGGGCTCAATCCTCTTGGCGAGTCCAACGCGGGCGGGCCGTTCGGAGAGCAGGGCTCAATCCTATGCGGCCGGTCCCGGGTCCGGGGCGGGACCCTCCAGGTTTCTAGGGCGGGAAACGCTGGAAAAAGCCTGATCACGCAATCCAGTATCCGGCCCCGCCGCCGCCCGCGCAAGGGTTCCAACGCCCCGGCGTCGAAAGTGTTGCCTTTTTTTGACCTGGAATCTAAGCACAGGCGTCCCGCCCTCACCGTTGCCGACCGCTACTGCCACCGTCCCAGGGTCAACAGCCGCCGCAGCCAGTGCAGCAACTCCAGCCTGGCCCGCCGGGTCCTGACCCTGGCCAATTCCCGCTCCCGCCAGGACACCTGCTCCCGCCGGTCCGTGCCTGACAAGGGCGCCGTCTCCGGGGGCAAGGTCAGGCCGTGCTCCTCCAGCATCGCCACCTCCAGCTCCAGAATCCGTTCCCGCCTGGACACCCAGGGCAACCCCTTTCCGAGGGGAGAGTGCTCCTCCCACAGCCTCCGCCACTCATCCACCAAGGGCCAGGCGAGGCCGTACGCCTGCCGGTCGTCATCGTCGGGTTCGCGCGTCACCAGGTCGGGGTAACGCCTCCTGGACCCGTTCCGGCCCGTTTCGGACGCACCTGTCTCCGCGTCCGGCGCCGCGCCGATCCGGGCCTCCAGCCGCCGTTCCAATCGCTGTAACTCCCGGGCGAACTCCCGGCGCAGGCCGTCCACCACTCCGACACCCAGGTCCTCGCTGTTGACCTGACCGTTGCCGCTACTGTCCTCATTCACCGCCGTCAGCGCCGCTGCCAACTGGCGCTCCAGTTCCGACACCCGATCCTCCAGCGCTCCCACCCTCAGCCCGTCCGCTGCCGCCCGCTCCAGCAGCAACCGCTCCAACGCTTCGGTCAAGCGCGGCGACATGTCGCCCGCACCCTGGCTGCGCCACAGGGTCTTGCGGTCGATGCCCAGCCGCTCCGCCGCCTTCACCGGCCCCAGGTCGTGCACCAGGTCGTTGAGCAAGGCCCGCAGGCGTACCTGGTGCAGGCTCTCCAGGCTGGGGGATCCATCTCCCGGCTCATCCGGTCGCATCATTCCTGTCACCTCCGTGCCGGCGTTCCTCGTGGAACATTTCCAATAGGGGCGTGGAACACCGGCTCCGAACTTGCCATGTTCCGCGAGGAACATTTCGTGGCTGGCCCTGCCCCACGGCCCTGGAACCGGCCCTTCCCCAAACTGTTGCCCGATTCCGCTACCAAATCCCTTGATTTGCCTCGTTTCAGCTACGAACACGACCCTCCCATCCCCCTGCCCCCACACTCGAATCCCTGTACACGTCCATGACACCACGACCGGGCCCTCCGGCGTCAGGTCCTATGGGGTGGTTCACCCATGAACCATGGTTCACGTATGAACCACCCCATAAGGGGTTGGATTGAGGGGGAAGGGGCCTCCAGACTTGTTGGCGAACATCAGTTCGATTATCCAGCGAAAGGAGGCCATCATGTTCCTGAGATTCATCCCCTGGTCCGGCAGAGCCAGGCGGCTGACCCTGCTCACCGCTGCCCTGCTGCTTTCGGCCATCGTCGCCATCCCCATGAGCGGCCTGGCCCTGGCCCAGTCCCCTCCCCCCGCCGACGACATCAGCCTGGTCAACCGGGACCGGCAACTGGTGGAGCGCAAGAAGAAGGGGGACTTTGTGGCCCGCCCCATCTTCAGCCGCCAGGTCGGCGTCCTCTACTACGCCATCC
>JAPPJA010000174.1 GCA_028874675.1 Chloroflexota bacterium | reverse complement strand
CGTAGACGCGCACCGTCTTGACGGTCCGGCTCTCGCCGCAGGTGCAGGTCACCCGCCGGGTGTACACGTCGGTGCGGGCCGGGTGGTGGGTGGTCTGCAACATGGGCGGCCTGGGCACGTTCAGCGTGGCCGTCAGGTCCGCCGTGATTTCCAGGTCGTTGACCGCCCGGCTGTTGGCGACGGGCAGGGTGAAGGCGGTATCTCCGTCCGGGACGAAAGCCGCGCTGGTGGAGTGGCCGCCCCAGGTGACGCTGACCGCGCCGGCAATGCCGGTAACGTCGGCGTCCAGCAGGGCCGGCACCGACTGGCTGAAGTGGCCGCCGTACACCGGCAGGTCCTCCTCGTGCCTGGTCTCCGTGATGCACTCCGAGGCGATGACGCCCTTGATGCGCCCCGGCGTCCACTCCAGGGCGGTGACCTCCAGGTCGCACAGCTCACCCTCGGCGGTGGGCAGGGGGTAGGGAATTTGATGGCTCTTCAGCGAGGCCGCGCCGGAAAACCCCAGTGCGTCCTGCCAGGAGAAGGTGAAGGAGGGCATCGGGCCGTCCAGGGTCAGGTTGTAGCTCTTGCTCTCTCCGGCCGCCAGGCTGGTGTTGAAGCCCATCTTCAGGGTCCGGCCGGTCCTGCCGCCGAAGACCCGTCCCTTCAGGTCCAGGTCGTGGGCGGCTCGCAGGGTGACGGCGGCGGTGTCGCCGGAGACGGACAGCCGCTCCACGTAGACGCGGCGGCCGGGCACCGGGTCCGGCGGCTCGAAGTAGATTTCGCCCAGCCGCCAGGCGTCGCCGTAGGGGTTCTCCTCGGGGTCGTCGGCCAGGGCGCTGCCGGGCAATAGCACCAGGGCCAGCAGTGTCAACGCGCCCACCGCTAGGAACCGGATCCAGGGTCTCTTGGATCCGGTTCCTTCGGCCGGCTTTTTCAGGCGGTCGCCCGCGTCCCTGCGGCGGCGTCCCTTGCCGAACCAACTGTGGGGACGGAAGGGGCGGCGGCCCTGGCGCCGGGCCACCTTCACCGCCTTGCCGATTCCACCAGCGGCCTTCTTCGCCAGCAGCCGCAGCGGGTCCGGTTTGGCCTCGGGCTGCGGGGGCGGTTCGCTGATTGCCAGTTCCGCCGGACACCCGGCGTAGCGCCGGGCGCCCAGGTTGAACTTCAGCAGGTCGGCGGCCACCAGGGGCAGCCCCCGCCCGCCCACCTTGCCCACGGTCATGGCGATGCCCAGGACTCCCAGCAGGATGGCGATGCCCAGCTTCAGCCCCGAGGGGCCGAAGGGGAAGTAGCGATAGACGCCGTAGGCCACGGCGCAGGTCGCCACCACCGCCACGATCTGGGGGAAGGTGAACCATAGCAGGGCCTTGTCCTCGGCCTGCACGTGGGTTGGTACTTCGTGCTCTCTCATGCCTTCCCTCCTAGCTGCCGTCGCCGTCGCCGCCGGCGTTGGTGGGGTCGGGTACGTCCAGTTCCACCGGGCTGCCCACCACGGCGTTGATCACCAGCTCCACCACGCCATAGGCCACCAATGCCAGCACGATGCCGGCCAGGGCGGTCATCATGGCGGACTTGCCGCGCTCCATCTGGTTGGGCGCGCCGGAGGCGGTGAGGTACATGTAGGCGCCGTAGATGAAGTAGCCCACGCCGACCACGCCCACCAGTCCCAGCAGGATGCCCACCAGGTTCGATACGGTCTGTGTCAAATCGTCCATAAGGTCTTGCTCCTTGTGAGTTCAGTCTTGTTCCGTCTCGTTGCTGTCCGTTGCTTGGCGTCTGTCCGCTCACTGGCACATGGCGCACCTCCTGGAGGGTTGGGCGGCGGGGCGGATTTCCCCGCCGTTGGTTGTCGCGTCGTGAATCGGACTACGGCCCCTGGCTGCGGGGCGAGGGTCCGCCCTGGCCGGTCGGGGTGGAGTTCTGGGCCGCCGAGTTGAGTGCGCCACCGGCGGCGCCGGCCGTTCCGCTGGCTCCGCTCACCGCTGCCGCCGCTCCCACCCCTGCCGGACCTCCGGCGGCTCCTCCCGCCATCAGCCCGATGGTGCGGGCCGAGCGCAGGGCCGCGCCGGGCAGGGACATCCCGAAGTAGAGGGTGTGCAGCCAGGCGTCGAAGGTGCCGTGGTTGCCCAGCATCGAGGGGACGCGCCCCGCCAGGTACATGAAGGCCACGGCCATCAGCAGCTTCCACACCAGGTCCTGCACCGGCTCGAACTCGCCGATGGCGGCGAACTCCCCCAGGAAGGCGAAGCCCAACGCCACGGCGATGAGCTGGACCGCCTGCTGGAACACGGTGGTCATGAAGAGGCGCAGCCAGTGGCGGCCCCAGTTCGCCGTGTGGGGCAGAATCCACAGCCCCAGGGCGATGGGGGCCAGGACCAGCAGGATGTCGATGAGGGCCAGGCGCAGGATCATCTGCACCAGCAGGTAGAGCAGGAAGAAGCCGAAGACCAGGTAGAGCAGGGCGATGAAGATGGCCACCCCCACCTCGCCGGTCTCCACGGCGGCCAAAAGCGCGAACAGGGGCGCCCGCAGCAGGTCGCCCGGGGTGACGTTCAGGGTGGCGGCGATGAACTGGGAGACGGCGTGGGCCACGTCGATGACCAGGGCGCACCACCACAACGACGAGGCGGCGGCGGTCAGGCCCAGCACCAGCCGGGGCACCATCTCCCGCCAGCCCGATTGATGCCTTCCGAGATGCTCCTGGACGATGAAGCTGAGGCCCATCCAGCCCAGGATCACGGTCAGGGCGGCGGTGGTGACGGCCCACACCGCCCACCATGCCTGCTGCACGAAGGGGTGGGCGTAGGTGAGGCCCGGCGGGGTTCCGGTGAGGATGTCTCCCATAGTTGCTACCCTCCCCGGCAGTTGGCGATGTCCGTCTGGAACACGCCCTCGAACACGCC
>JAPPJA010000363.1 GCA_028874675.1 Chloroflexota bacterium | reverse complement strand
CTTCAGGGCGGTGGCCTTTGGCGATGTCCGCAACCTGGACGTAATCGCTAATGTCCAGCACGACAGGCGGCGCCCGCTGGCCCGGACGGGCGGCGGCGGCCTGGAACTGCTGGACGGCCCCGAAAGGCTACAGATAAGGGCTGAGCTGCCCCATACGCGGGAAGCTGACGACGCGCTAGAGCTGGTCCGGCGCCGTGTGCTGAGGGGCTGGTCCGTTGAGTTCAGCCCCCGGGAAGTTACCCAAGAGGCAGACTTGCGGACTATCGAAATAGCCGGCCTCAGCGGACTGGGCCTTGTGGATAGACCGGCCTACCGGGGCGCACAAGTTGAGATTCGGCAAGACGGGGAAGGGCTAGAGGGCCGTTTCTTTTACGATACCGATATGGTAATCAGCGATTCTGACCGTGTGCGGAAGGAAAGAATCAGGCCGGGGGCCTTTACGTTCGCGCTAGAGGCGCCGGACCGCGAGATTAACCTAATGCTGGGCAGCCCTGAGCGGCCCCTGGCCAGCAAGCGGGCCGGTAGTCTGAGGCTGAGGGACACGCCTAATTTCCTTCATTTCGCTGTCCCTAGACTGCCCCGGACGTCTTACGTCAACGATATGCTGGCCCTGTTGGCGGGCCGTAGCGTGATTTTCGGGCTGCTGCCCTTTTTCCTGCTGCCCCCTCCCAGCATCATGCCCAATGCGGCTGCTGAGGAACCCGAACCCGGCAATCCTGGCGTATTCAGGCGGCTGATACTATCGGCCGTGCTGACGGGCCTGGCCGTCCAGTACCGGGCCGCCAGGGGCAATCCTGGTGAAGTGCTGGCCCGGGCTGAGGACCTGGAAACCCCCGTGGGCCAGCATTGGGCCTACAGTGAAGAGGGTCTAGCGGTACCGGCCCCTGAACTGGCGCCGGTCCGCAAGAGGAAGAGGCTATGGCTGTAACGCTGACGGTTGCGGAACTGGCCTACGATTTGCGTCTTGTGGCTGATACCACGGCCACCATTGAGGAACCGCTGCTGGGAGTGTTGACACGCACACTGGCGGCGGCAACGGCCCTGGTAACGGCCTATGCGGCTGACGCGCCCGACGCTATCGCTAATTCGGCGGCGCTACGGGTAGGAACCTACCTGTACGATACGCCAGCGGGATTCAGCAACAGGTCCCAGCATCCGCTACGGGACAGTGGGGCAATGGCCCTGCTGGCCCCCTACAGGTCCAGGCGGGCTGTTGCCATTACGTCGGAGGATTAGACGTGGCCCTACTGAATAGAGCAATGGGCCGTGTATGGCCCAAACAAGCCGTTGAGACGGCCCGCGCTGAGGGAAGGGCTGAGGGCTACACTGAGGCGGCACTAGAGGCGGCCCTACAGGCCGCTAACAGCGGTCTGACGGCCCATGCCGAAAAGACGGCTGCAGTAGAGTACGGCGTGGGCCTGATTGGCCGCTGCTTTGCGGCTGCAGTGCTGGAACCGGACATACTGGGTAACACGCTTACCGCGACGGCCCGTGAGCAAATGGCCCGTAGGCTGCTGCTGAACGGCAATCAGGTATTCGCTATCGACATTACGGAAAGGGGCGCCATAGTGCTGACACCGGCCGTTGAGTACACGATTACGGGCGGCGTGAGGGAAAGGGACTGGCTATATCACCTGAACATTCCGGCGCCCAGCAGGCCGGAAGTCCGGCGCGTGATGTCTGACGGCGTGGTCCATGTCCGCATAGGGGCCGACCCAAACAGCCCATGGGAAGGTTGCAGCCCCCTGCTGAACGCGGGCCTTACGTCAACGATGCTGGCCCGCATTGAGCAACGGGGCAGCCAAGAGGCTAACGCGCGTGTAGGCTACCTGCTGCCCATGCCGGACGGAATATCGGACGATAACGTAACGTCCCTAAAGACGGACCTAGCCGCCATTGCGGGCAATACGGCCCTTGTGGAAACGACATCGGGCGGGATGGGCCAGGGCCGGACCGCTGCCCCTCAACTGGACTGGAAACCGCAACGCTTGGGCGCTGAGTTTCCGGAGGGCAACATCAACATGAGGCGTGAGGCGGGGGCCAACATCGTCAGTGCGCTTGGCATCCCGGCCCCTTTGTACGTGGGGGCTGACGGCGCTACCATTAGGGAGTCTTACCGGCAACTGCTGACCGCGACGTTGCAGCCCCTGGCCGTCATTGTGGCTGAGGAACTGCAGCGCAAGCTAGAGATAGGGGCCGTGCGGTTTAACTTCCGGCGCCTGGCGGCTGCTGACATTGCGGCCAGGGCTAGGGCGGCGGCAAGCCTGTTGAGCATACCGGCCCCCGAAGAGGGCAGCGCCTTCACGGTTGAGCAAGTGATGGAACTATCGGGACTGAACGAATAGCGCCAGACCTGTCCGGTCTGCTCGCCTACCTGTCTATTGTCGCCACCAGGTAGAGTGCAGACCGGGCCGGTTTAGCTCCCCGGCCCCCTCCTGTCAAATACCCCCAGTGCTTCGCTTGCTTGACGCTGGGGGTATTTGTTGGCCAATTCCTGAAGTGGTAACAGAAATGGTAACGAAAGTACCTTAATGGTGGTTTTCATATTTAGATTAAGTAAAAGAAGGCTCCCCAGGCAGGATTCGAACCTGCGACCTAGCGGTTAACAGCCGCCCGCTCTACCGCTGAGCTACTGGGGATTGAGTGAACCCGGTCCGGGAAGCGGCCCCGGACAGCTAAGAGATTGTAGCACCTTCCTGTACCGCTAACAAGTTGAATACCTTTAACTCACAGGGCTATCGCATGAGAGATTCGTCCTAAAGCCGGCTAATATCCACAAGGCAAAGCTATGTCGCCCAGAGCTTGCAGAGGGGCCTGAAATCTTTCCCCAAGGCCTCGCTACGGGTCCGAAAGCCAGTTGGTGGGGAGGAGTTTAGATTCTTCGGC
>JAPPJA010000392.1 GCA_028874675.1 Chloroflexota bacterium | reverse complement strand
CCCTTGCTCATGTCGGCGATGTGCATGGACCCACCCTTGCCCTTGTTGGGACCGGTGGAGCGCCCGAACAGCTCCGCCATCATCAGCTTGGGATCGACACCCTTGGCGATGCAGTGACCGTGTCCCCGGTGGGTGCTCCCGATATAGTCATCCACCGTCAGGTGGGCGCAAATGCCGGTGGGCACTGCCTCCTGCCCTGCCGAAGAATGGACCGACCCCGACATCCCGCGCTGACCGGTTTCAGGAATTCCCCGCTCCTCAAAGTGGCGGATTGTTGTCATCGTTCTGTACAGATGCAAAAGCATCTCTCGATCGAGTTCCATATCTCCCTCGTCAATGCCAGGATGGGTCCAAACAGCTTCCAAAGGCGAAATTTTTCCAATAGTAGCACGGGGGTAAGGGATGTCAATAGCGACTGGAAACGGCTAGGAATTGAATATGACGCGCACCCCTGTTCCCACGCCGGCGCCCAGGGAAGCTGATGCGTTCCCGTCCGTCACAGCAATTTCCAGAAAACCGTTACTGCCGAAAAGCGCAACCAGGGGCAGACCATCCGGCTGCGCCAGGTCAGCGGTAGCCGGGTCGTGGAAAGTCCTGCTGATGCCTTTTATCTCCCGCTCCTCCACCTGAACTATGGGTGTCGGCCGGTTCAAACCTTCATCGGAGAGCGCGCCAACCTCTACGTTGGTGATCAGGTTTCCAAAACGATCGATGTAAATGACCTCTCCGTGGAGGATGTGGTCCTGGAGCTCCGGCTCAGGCAGGGGCTCGTAAACCAGGTCCCACAGCCGAGGGCCCATCTCCTCACACTGCACCCCCAGCGACAGGTGAGCAGCCGCCGGGGAGAAGATGTCCCGACCGTGAAAGGTATTGCTGACGTCGGGCAGACGGTACCTGGGGTTGGTCAATTCGTAGGCCCGTATATCCTCAGGCAATATCGTCCGGCCCAAACTGGCCGATTCAGAACGATGGGCTGGCAGGTGAGCCTTAAGAATCTGGCTCAACAGGCCGTTGTCGGGTGCGACGAATTTCGCCCCGGGAGTCTCCAGCACGATCGGCCTGCGGTCGGTCCCAACTCCGGGATCCACCACCGCAACGTGGATTGCTCCGATAGGAAAGTAGGAATGATTGGCGCCTAAAACGAAGGCGCCCTGCCCGAGGTTCTGGGGCGCGATCTCATGGGTAAGGTCCACTATGGCGGCACGGGGATTGATACCGAGAATGACGCCCTTCATTACCCCAACGAAGGCGTCCGATGTACCGAAGTCGGTAGTCAGCACTATGGGGGGAGCTGAAAAAGGATGGCCGGTCATTGGCCTCTCCCCAGAGCCCCGTTAAAGGGTACCGGCCGCAACCGGAACCTACCCGGAAAAGAGGCCGACACTGATAATGGAGACGATGATGAACAAGACCGACAGAGCAATTGTGAACTGAAACAGCGTCTTTTCCAGGCCGCGCCGGGTTCGGACTGTGGACTGGGCGCTACCGAAGAGGCCGCTGCCACTCTCCTTAACCTGGCTAAGGATTACCAGGACCAGGACAATGGATACCAGGACCTGTGCTATGTTAAGAAAAACCAATTCTTTCCCCTGTTTCCCGATTCACAGGTCTCCAGGTAAGACGCTGGACTCGAAAGCTGTTTATTTGCTTGATGCGCGGACTCCGGGATCAACGCAGTTGCGCTTGGCCTACCCGTCCCGCTCAGTTTCCAGGGCCGCCTGAACCAGTTCCTGGACAAGGTCCGGCTTGGCCTGCCCCCTGGTAATCTTCATAACCTGGCCTACCAGGAACTTGGCGGCAGTTTCCTTTCCCCCAATGAAATCGGCGACTGCCTTCGGATTGTCCGCCAGCGCCTGGGTCACGGCAGAATCTACAATGGAACTGTCGTTAATCTGACTCAGGCCCTTGTCCTTAACGATTTTACCCGGTTGCTCACCCGATACAAAGGCCTCTTCCAGCACTGTCTTGGCCATCGTGTTGCTGAGAGTTCCGCTATCAATCAGGCTCTGCAACTCTGCCAGGTGCGCCGGCCTGACCTTCACCTCGCCAATGGAGAGGTTTTCCAGGTTCATCAATCGGCTAAGGTCTCCCAAAATCCAGTTGCTGATATTCTTGGAATAAGCGGCCAAGTCATCGCAACTGGCCTGGCCAAGGGAAACGGAGTCCTCAAAGTACTCGGCAACGGATCGGGAACCGGTCAACAGGTCCGCATCATAAAGCGGCAGCCCGTATTGCTCGACTAAACGTCCCCGGCGCTCGCCAGCCAGCTCAGGAATGCTGGAGCGAATCTCATCAACCCAGTCCTGTTCGATCCGCAGTGGTGGCAGGTCCGGTTCCGGGAAATACCGGTAATCGTGGGCGTGTTCCTTGCTGCGCTGGGACACCGTTACGCCGCGTTCCTCTATCCAGCCCCGAGTCTCCTGGGTGATTCGCCCGCCATCTTCAAGAATCCGCTTCTGCCGGTCCACTTCGTGGTTGAGGGCCAGGTAAACGGAACGGAAGCTGTTCATGTTCTTGATTTCGGTACGGGTCCCGAATTCCTGGCTTCCCTCGGGCCGGATGCTCACGTTGGCGTCGCACCGGAAGTTGCCATCCTGCATATTGCCGGCGGACACTCCCAGGTACTGCATTATGGAATGCAGGGTTACCAGGTAGGCCCTCGCCTCTTCCGGAGACCGCATGTCCGGGGCGCTTACGACTTCCATCAACGGTGAACCGGCCCGATTTACGTCCACCAGGCTGTAGGGTCCGCCGGGCTCAGCGGGGAAATGAAGCAGCTTGGCCGCGTCCTCCTCCAGGTGCACGCGCATTACTCCTACAGACCTGGACTGGCCGTCCACCTCAATTTCCAGTGCGCCATCTTCCGCCAGGGGCAGGTCATACTGGG
>JAPPJA010000001.1 GCA_028874675.1 Chloroflexota bacterium | reverse complement strand
GGTCTATGGAGCCAGCGGAGTTTTGCCTTCGCTGGATGGCGCAGACCACTTCCGGCTTCGGAAGTCCCTGTCAGCCGCTTATTCCCGCGGCAGACTGGCTGGAAAACTGGACCAGGTGTACTACCCAGCCAAAAAGTTTATGTCCGATTGGGAGACAGGGGAGTCCTATCCCGCCAAGAATCTTTGCCGGCGGATGATCAATGCCCAGATCTCGCAGCTCACCGTCAGCGTTGAATCACAGGACATCTTTGACGACTTGTCAATATACAAGGAAAGGGCTCTGGTCACCCATGTGATAAAGGCGCTTCCCAAGTTCATGCTGAAGACACCGGGAATGCGTCGGCGAGCCAAGACCGTGGATATCCTTCTTGACCGCGTGCAGGGGGTGCACACCCCGGCCCAGCGGGCGGACAGCCCCAGGGACCTGGCCGACGACATTCTGAGCCTTCATGCCAGCGATCCCCAGTTTGTGCCAGAGTCGAACCTGCGATTTGCCCTGGCTGCGGCATTGATTGCCAGCGTGTACCTGGGGGACGCATTCAGCTTTACGCTGTACGCCATGGCCTCTCAACCTGAACTATATGAAAGGATTCAGGCCGAGGCGGACGCCCTGTTTGCGAATGGAGACCCCAGCGGAGACGACCTGAATCCTTCAACCATCGACGTCACACACCGCTTTCTGATGGAGTGCCTGCGGATGTACCCCATCGTTCCCGTGTCCATCCGCAACGTGATGAACTCCTGCGTGGTTGAGGACTTTGAACTGCCGGTGGGGACACGCTTGTACATTGCCCAGACAGCCTCCCATTTTATGGAGGATGTTTTTCCCGAGCCTACCAAGTTTGACATTGACCGGTACCTGCCACCCCGAAACGAACATCTCAGCCCCGGATATGCGCCCTACGGACTGGGCACTCATACCTGCCTTGGCTCGAGGTGGATGGAGTTGCAGTTGGCGTTGAACGTTTTGATGGTGGCCCATTACTTCAACATCAAGGTCTCTCCGGACAATTACAAGCTCAAGTACAGCCCGATACCATCGATGAAACCGAACAAGAAGCTGAAATTCCTGATCGCCGAGAAGAGGCACGAGTTGAAATTCTGAGCCCCGCCGCCTGCGGTCTGTCTCTGCCCTGACACTCACTCACAGAAAGGTCCCGGATGTGGCCGCGAAGGCCAAGCCCGGGACCTCTTGTTCATGACGCCGTATTAGCCGCCCCGATTCCTGCCCTTTGGGACCAGGGCCGGAGTGGCCGCGCAGCAGTTCAGGCCCCCTGATTCTCCTCCTCGTGGCGGGCATGCACGGCTTCGATCTGCATGTCCAGCTCGTCTGACCAGCGCTGCACCATGGAGCGCAGCCGCATGTTCTGATAGGCGCCCCAGAAGGTCATGGCGGCGGGTACCACGATGATGGAGACCAGCAACGAGTAGGCGATGGTTATAGCCGCGGTGAAGCCAAACTGCTGTGAGGCAGCCAGAGGAGACGCCACCAGGACGCCAAGCCCCAACGCCGTGGTAAGCGCTGAGCCCAGCAGGGCAGAGCCTGTCGTACCCAGTGTCCGGACCGCCGCCCGCTCGGGGTCGCGAGTGTGCGAGTATTCTTCCCGGTAGCGATGGATCATATGGATGGTGTAATCAACACCGATGCCAATGGATAGCGCCGTGATGATTGAAGTTATGATCGTATAGGGAATGCCCAGCAACGCCATTGTTCCCAACACGGCGATAAGCACCAGGACGATCGGCCCTACCGCGATTACGGCCAGGGCCGGCTGGCGCAGTGTAATCCAGAAGAAAATTGCCAGAACCGCCAGGGCCGCAATGATGGTAGTGGTAATCGCCTCGGTCTGGCGTTCGGTAATTGCGTCGGTGACGGTGACGGAGATAATGCTTCCGGAGGTGGCCGTCAAGTCCTCGTCTCTGCCAAACCACAAACCCTCCAGCTCCTCTTGGAGGACTTTTGTCCTGGAGGGTTCTCCCGAGAAGGTCGGGAATTGCAGCAGCAATGTATCGACACCTTCGGGATTGTTGACCACAATCCTCCGGAACTCGGGATCCAGGGCCTCCAGTTTATCCACAAATTGCTGCATCAAGACGGGGTCCAGCTGAACCGACGCTGAAGCCTGGTGGAAAAGGGCCTCAAGTTCGGGGGCGTACTTGTCTCCCGGCAGGCCACTATCCTGGGTCCAGTCGTGCGCCAGCAAGTCAAAGGACGAATGGATGGGACCCGCCGCCGCTTGAGGCCGCTGCCGTTCGTCTTCAAAGGCAGAGGTAAAGTCCTGAAGGTTCAGGAGCGTCCGGGTTTCGGTGATCTCTGCCTTCAACAGGACTGTGGCCATCTCAGTAGAGCCGCCGACGGCCGCGTCCAGGCTGTCCATATCCCGGAGCAACTCGCCGTTCCTGGGAAGAATATCGCGAATACTGAATTCGGACTCCAGGCCCGTGGCGGCGTAGCCCAGGCCAGCCGTCAACAAGAGCACTCCACCCAGATATGGGCCCGGGGCGCGGGTTATGCTCCTCCCCAATAGTTCTGCGAGCTTTCCAATACCGGGCAGCGCATTGGCAATGGGATTGGGAGGCTTCAGTGTCCCTCGCCTCTCCCTTCTACGATCTATGATGGTTCGTCCGGCGGGGATCAGGGTCAACATCACGACCAGGCTCATGCCAACGCCCAACCCGGCAATTATTCCGAAATCACCAACAATTTCTATGGGGGAGAACAGGTTGGCCAGCATGCTCACTATTGTCGTGACGGCAGCCAGCACCAGGGGAACGGTTACGTTTCTCAGTCCCAGGCGAACAGACTGCACCACCGACTCACCGGAGTTACGCTGCTCTCGATAGTGAGAGACAATCTGGATGGCGTAGTCCACCGTGAGACCAATCA
>JAPPJA010000256.1 GCA_028874675.1 Chloroflexota bacterium | reverse complement strand
ACCTTGAGCAATTGATGACGTTCTATGCGCACGACCCCGAGGGCACGACTCAAGAATTTCTGGGTTTTGACTTTTGCCTGGATGTTCCCGCTGAATTCGTGGACAAACGCCCGCATGCGGTGGGCGTTGACCTGGACCTCGGGTACATGGACTCCACCCTTTTCTTCACACCGGATGACCAGGAAGACTACCGCAGGATTTTGGCCTGGGCGGAAGATCCTCAGGGGAGCGACCGCATCAAGCTGGTGTGCACGCTTACAGAATTCAAGAGTGTTGAGGGTGGCCCGGAGCCTGTGGTGTTTCCGGACTTCAGCGAATGCTGGGTTAGCTGGGTCAATAGACAATAAGATCCTGGGTGGGGCCTGAGCGGCCCCGCATCAATGAGGTTGAACCTCAAGGGGAAGAAGAGTATTGCAATGGGGAAAGGTATTGCTTGTGACGCCAGAGCGACCTTCACAGTGTTGCTATGGGCGTCGTTTGTGGTCGCATGTACCGCAAGCGAAGACCTGCCCCCACCAGGGGAATCTACTCCGTCCGCGAACACGGGCGCAATGATGAGAGTCGTCCCGCCAGATGGAGGTACGCCGGTGCCCGTGCATCTTTACACCCCCCCGCCCAAAGGCGGCCAGGCTCCGCCCCCTGCCAGCGTTACAAAAACCCAAGACTTCGTCCCCGACGCTACGAAACTGGCCCAGAGGGACCCGCCGGTACTGACTCTTGCCGGGGCACAGGACGTTGTGCCCTTCCCCGTTCGGGTCGCCCAATACCTGCCCGAAGGCCACGAGCTCGACCCGTGGCTAATGGTTTTGCCAGGGCCATTGCCAGGGAGCGACCCCAGAGGCGTTGTTGTACGCTACATCGGTGAGAGGGACCATTCGCAATCCTTCCCCAGCGAATTGATGGTTGAACAATACTTGGGCGAAGGAGGGGACCTTTCCGGTGGCCTTACGCCGAGTGCGCCCGAAATGATAGGGGACTTTGAGGCCCAGGTTTACGAGATACCGGAAGCGGGCGTGGTACGCCTGGTCTGGAGGGACCCAGACTTGGGCGTAATCTACGACGTTCAAAGCACTCTTGATAAGGAAGAAACCTTACGAATTGTTGGGTCATTCGAATAGAAGTAGGTCGTGTGTCCCTTATCTTCATACTAATTCCCTCCGTACCTGTTGTGCTGTCCTCGGCCTCCGGCTTTGTGTTTTCGCTGCTTATGCCGGGGATAGGCACGAAGTGGGCTATGCTGGTCGGTGCCGCCATGGGGGTGGCGGTCGTGGGCGCGGGCTTTGGATTTGTCTCAGCCCTTGACGAAATCACGAGAACGGTTGACCTGATTTGGTACCCGTCTGAGGAAACATGGTTCTCGTCTTGGGTGCGCCCCATAAGCTACTTCTGGGAGCGGCACTTGGATGCCATCTTGTTTGGGACCTATGCCGCGGCTATAGTCCTCGGAAGAGCTCTCACCGGACTGGCTTGCTTCTTGAGAAAGCCCAGGGTGACGCCTCTTCCTGGAAAGTGAGCACGGATGACATTTCTAACCCTATTTCACATAGTTACCGCGTCCATGGCTAGTAACCTATCCCGGTCAGAACTTTCCTTCTTTTAGTTCAGTTAGCCTTCGTCTCGTCGGTGGCCAGTTGCACTTTTCGCGACATCAAAGAGGAGGCCGTAGTCCTCGTTGACAGCTTTAGGCTTGCCGCCGTTACGGAGGCCGACAATGTTCTTCGGAGGGCCCGCATTCGTTGCGGGCCGCCCATTCTTCAAAATCACCTCCTCGGGGTTCTCGATTTCCCTTTTCTCTAGGCATTTCAGGCAATGAGCATCCATGAGTCCTCCACATGCGAATTGGTGTCTCGGGCTAAAGCCCCTTTTGCTTGGTCTCTCCACGGCCGTCTTGGCCGTTGCTGCCATCGGCGACGGGGTGTACCTGGAAATGGAATCCCAGGGACCTTAGCACCCGCAGCACTGTGTTGAACTTGGGGGCGGCCCCGGCCCGCATGGATTTGTACAAGCTCTTCTCACCCAGGCCAGGCTCCTAGGCAACCCGCCGCATCCGGTGGGCGCGGGCCATCTGTCCCATAATGCCCATGATGCTGTTCAGGTCGCCCGCCTCCAGGGCGGCATTCAGGGCAGCCGTCATCTCGTCGGCTGTGGCCGGGTATTCCGATTGTCCTTCCATGCTGCCGATCGCCGCCTCGCCGTCGTAGGTTTGGCCTACGCCTCAGTATGTTATCCCCCCGGATACCCTATAGGCGAGGGGGAAACGTCACTGGTTCCGTCTGCTCTTGGGGTGGTGGGTTTATCATTGGCATGGGCATACCCTGAAAGCGAAGGGAAGTGTAGAGATACCGGAAAAAACTTGGATGTTCGGACAGGTGGGAGGGCAGGCCGGTCAGCCCCGATAGTATCGTCCCGGTGTGCAGAGAATTGGTTGCGGCATGATGAAGATTTTCGGGCCGGTGATCAGGTGCCGTCCCGTCTCGGGACCATACACGCTTACCAGCCCAAAGGGATTAAAGCCGCCAATTGTGGGTTGCTCATCATCTTCCCACACACTTGGATCGTAATGAAGGACACGGCCTTCGTCCAGGTCGATCCATGCTTCCAGGATGGTTATGTTGCTGTATCGCTGGCGGGTCACCACCTTCTGGGGTTCATCACAATTCGTCCACGACCACGGCCCGGAATGCTCCACAGGCTTGGTCCACTTGGCCTCCACCGTCAGTCTGCGAGTGCCTCTCTGCCAGGTATAGCCAGAGACACGATGCACCGGCTCCCATTCCTGCCCGCCATTGATTAGTTCCACGATTCCCGATGCCCGCAGGATCTCAGCGCCGGCATTCATTTCCTCCTCCGTGGGATAGAAGCCTGTAGGGTCTTCATCATTGACCTG
>JAPPJA010000436.1:973-2897 GCA_028874675.1 Chloroflexota bacterium | reverse complement strand
CTATCCGGTGAACCGCCACGTCCCCCATTCCGGCCTCCGAAAGGGCTTCCAGGACCGCCGAACCAAAACCGCCGGCCAGTACATTCTCTTCCACCGTAACAATGCGGCCGGAGGCTCGGGCCGAGTCCACCAGCAGGCTGACGTCCAGGGGTTTGACGAACAGGGGATTGACCACCCCGCAGGCAATACCATAGCTGGCCAGCAGGTCTGATGCCTCCAGGGCGGCGGTGGCTGTCTTGCCCAGGCCGAATATGACGACGTCGCTGCCTTCCCGGATTACCCTGCCCCGTCCCAGGGGCAATTCCCGGAGTTCCTCATCGAGAGGACAGCCGGTGGCCGTCCCCCGGGCAATGCGAATGGCAAAGGGCCCCGGGTGCTTGTATGCGGTATAGACCAGGTGCTGCAGGTCGTTCTCGTCCATAGGCGCTGCAACCACGGCGTTGGGCAGGCAACGCATGTAGGAAATGTCCAGGAACCCGTGGTGGGTCTTGCCGTCCTCTCCAACTATCCCCGCCCTGTCCGCAATAACGGTAACGGGCAGATTCTGCAGGCAGACGTCGTGGACCAGTTGGTCAAACGCCCGCTGCAGGAAAGTGGAATAGATGGATACAAAGGGGACCATCCCCGCGGAGGCCATCCCCGCCGCCATGCTGACGGCGTGTTGCTCCGCAATTCCCACGTCAAATACCCGTTGCGGATATTCCTGGCGTACCTCTTCCAGTCCTGTCCCTTCCAGCATGGCGGCGGATACGCCGATTACCGCGTCATTCTCCGCCATTAGGCGGCTGACTGTGTCCGCGAATACCTTGGAATAGGTGGGCGCTCCAGAACCGGCCCCCAGGGGGGAACTGGGCTGGTGAAACTTGATGGGATCATCCTCGGCAGGTTCGTAGCCGTGTCCCTTGTGGGTAACTACGTGCACTATGGGAACCTGACCCGTGGTCAGCCTGGCCTGTTCCAGGGTTTGTTCCAGTTGCCGGATATCGTGTCCGTCCACCGGACCCAGGTACTGAAATCCCAGTTCGTTCCAGAAGACCGTAGGGAGAATGAAGGTGTCAAGGCTGTCGTTGAACCGTTTCACCAGGCGGTAAATGACGTCGCCGGTGGGTACCCGCCTGGAAAGGGCCCTCATGCGGGCGATCATTGCCTGGTATTCGGGGTGAGTGATGACTCGTTTGCGCCAGTTGGTCAGAAACCCGATATTCTCGGAAATCGACATGCCATTATCGTTGAGAACTACGATAAGCTTGTCCGGATTGAAGTGAACAATGTTGTTGACGGCTTCAAAGCTGGAGCCTGAAGTCATTGCACCGTCTCCAACCACGGCGACGGTCCAGGAATCCGTTCCCCGGATGGCGGCTGATTGGGCTAAGCCGAGGGCGACGGACAGGCCGGTGCCCGCGTGTCCGGCGCAAAGGGTGTCATGGGGGCTCTCCGAAGGTTCTCCGAAGCCCGAAAGGCCGCCGGCCAGCCGAATGTCCTTGAATTCATCCCGGCGACCGGTCACCAGCTTATGGCTGTACATCTGGTTCGTGGTGTCCCAGACTATCCGGTCTTTCGGGCTGTCGAATGTGCGGTGAATGGCCAGCGTCAATTCCACCACGCCGAGGTTGGAAGCCAGGTGACCGCCCCGTTCGGTTATTACTGAAACAATGGTATCGCGGATCTCCTGGGCTACCTGCGCGAGTTCCGCCTGGTTCAAGCCCTTAAGATCTGAAGGGGCATCAATTTTGTCCAGAAGACGGGAATCCATAAGCCAATTCCTGGGGTACTGCAGGCTGTCCGGTGGCCGATCGCGGACTGAAGCTGAAGGCAACAGTGTGTATAACCACTATAAAGCCTAGAATACCTCCTCCGCTGTGTCAAGAAAGGGTTGGGACGGGTGGTGGCATTCGCCGCTTAAATGGAGGCTGATACTTTAACC
>JAPPJA010000436.1:0-963 GCA_028874675.1 Chloroflexota bacterium | reverse complement strand
GCTTTGAGCCCTTCGGCCTGGCTCAGGGTAAACCCTGCCGAAGGGCTCGGGATGACAGTCAGTTAAAGGGGGATTGCCCTGCGGAAGCGGGCCGTCTGGTTGACCCCTAAATCATGTGAGACTGGTGGGATACGGCCACCGAGACCTGGATATCGTGGATGGCCTGGGACATTGTCTGTCCTATCAGGTCAAGCCTGCTGACCTGGGCGATGCGCTCGGCAGCCCTGGCGTGTTCCTGGCGGGACAGTATCCTGGGGAAGATTCCGCAGGCGTCCGCCAGGCAGATGATCATCTGGTCCCTGGGGTCTGGTATCTCATCGGAGAACAGGACGTTCAGGATTCGCAGCTTCACCTCGCGCTCAGCGTCTCCGTCCAGTGTAGGGTATCTCCTGGAGCGGAACACCCACAGGAACCGGTCTTCTTCCCTCTCCAGTATCCCTCTTTCCACCAGCCTGTCCAGGGCTTGTTCCCTGATCTCCGCGCCTTTCCTGGAAACCTGCTCCACCCAGTAACGGGTGTCGTTGTTTCCTCCGGCGGCGACTTCGGCCAATATGGGGTCGAGGATGTCGTCGCCCACGGGGCTCGAATCAATGAGGATGAGGTTTTCCAAGTCAGTATCTATCCGGTTTTCCATTGCCAGGTCCATCAGGGCAGCCCCTGCGATGGCATAGTCCATTGACCAGGTCGGTATCTGGTTGAATCTTCCGTCTTCATCCCTGAGCAACAGAAGAATAATCTCTTCGGCAAAAAGCAAATTCTGCATATGACCTCCACCAATGGTGCGCCCTGGATGGCTCTCGTTGTTACGGGATGCAATTCACTGAAAAATCCTGCTCCCGTATTGCTTCAATAGACTATATACATTGTATCACGTTGAATGCTAATCCAGAGTCTGAGCTGATATCTGAGCAGGGCAATCGCATTATGAGTGGTATAGTCAGGGAGTAAGGAAAAGGTGTGGTT
>JAPPJA010000014.1 GCA_028874675.1 Chloroflexota bacterium | reverse complement strand
ACCTCGCGGCACCGGCTGCCCCGGGTTCCCCCGGAGTAGGTCACGAGAAGGGGGAACCCGGGACGACCACAGACGCTGGTCCTTTCAACCCTTAATTCGGCCCCTCTCCCTTGGGAGTGTCGTCAAATTGGCCCGTCATACTTTTAGCAGGAGAGATCCTGACTACAGCCGGCGAGGTTCCCGCCTTCGCGGGAACGACGAAATGGTGCGCTGGGAAGCTTCGATGGAGTGGTGCGCTGGGAAGCTTCGATTTTCAATTTGACGACAGCCCCTATCTCAGAATTCCCTTCTTTATGGCGGGGAAGGCCGCCCTGGCGGATGTCATCCCCAGCCCGGCCTTGTCCGTCGAGAGGACGACAGGGACTTGGGGCTGGAATCAGCTGACTACGACCACTTTTTCACAATGGCGGCGGGCCAGCTCCATTAGTTCCGGATGGTCGGCTTCGGGGTTGGAGCCGGGGACGCAGATTGCGGTCCACAGGCCGGCGCGGGCCTCGCGGGCCATGCGGGCGACAATTTCCTCGGCATTGCCGGGGCGGATTTCGGCTTCCAGGCCGCGAATCCAGGGACGCGCCATTTCCAGGGAGGCGGCGTCGCCGGCGGTATAGTCTGCGAAGGGGACAAGCTCCTGAACTTTGGCGGGGACTGTGTCGGCGCCGCCATTGCCCAGGGCCAGGATGGTTACGGTCTTGTCTCGGGCGTTGAACTCCGCGACGTACTTGCGGGTCAATTCCACCTGGCGGGCGTGGGTTCCGGCGTGCCCGGCGGACCGCTCGACCAGTTCCAGCATGGTCAGGCCGGGGAAGGAGTGGACGGGGTTGGGCGGCGTCACCGGCAGGGCCAGCTGTTCCTCGGTAAGTCCCTCGATGACCGTCCTGAGACGGTCATAAGTAGCCTCCAGGTGTTCAATGTCCTGGCGCAGGCGGTCTTCACGGCTGCTGAAGGGCGGCAGCATTTCCATCTCGCCTGAGGAAATCTTTTCCAGGGCGTCCACAAAGTTCTCGGCGTCCAGGTGTTTCAGCACCTCCCAGACCGACCAGCGGGAGCCGAGGAAAGCGTCCTCCGGGTCAATGCCCTCCAGGGCCTGCCGGAGGGCATTGCGACCCTCTTCGAGGCGGGCCAGGGCCCGGTCGCGTCGTTGCAATGGCGTAAGTTGCTGTTCTTCCGGCAAAATTCCCCCTTTAAGCTCAACTCCAGGGCTACTTGAGCTCCACGACGGTCACGCCGTCGTTGGCGCCCTCTTCGGCCGGGCCGGCGGAGGCGGTCAATGGATGTCCACGCAGGTATTCCCGGATGGCGCTGCGCAGGGCTCCCGTGCCCCGGCCGTGGATGATGCGGATTTCGGGTACACCGCTGAGAGCAGCTTCGTTCAACAGGGTCTCGACCTTGTCCAGGGCTTCGTCCACCCGCTGGCCGCGCAGGTCAAGGTCGGTCTTGACCTGGCGAGGGGACGGTCGCCGGTAATAGACTCCGGCATCGCGGTTGTGACGGAAACGCACGCCGGGGGTGTTGGGGTCAATGCCGCCGGGTGTAACCGGCGCGGCCCCTGTTCCCCTGGGCGTGGACTGGCTGGCGGCGCCAACCGCTGACTCGTTGCCAGCCTCCAGGCCGGTATCGAGGCCGGCCTCGGCGGGGCGTTCAAGCTGGTAAACGGGAATCCTGGCTCGCATGGTGCCCAGCAACACCTCAATGTGCTCATCGTCGTCCTGGGGTGTAATGACCTCGACGGGACGGGGAATGCCGCGAATGTAAACGCGGTCCCCGCTCCGCAGTGCTTCTTGCCAGGGGGTGCGCTCAACCTCGATAGGCTCCCACTGGGTGGAGCTGAGCTCCTTCTGAAGCTGGGACAGGTCTTCCTGGTAGGCGCGGAAGCGCTCGGCGGAAGAATCAGGGCGGCGGGCGGGAGCGCCGGGGGTTGGGCGCATCAGGCGACGCGCGGCCTGCTCGGCCTCTGCGTTCTCGGCGGCGCGTTCCGCCTGCTGAAGCTGGGCCAGCAAACCGCCAATGCGGGCCTGCAGGTCCTGCCGGGCTTCCTCCACCAGTTCCAGGCGCGAGGCTTCCACGGTGGCCAGCCGCGCCTCGGTTTCCGCCTGCTGCGCGCGGGCCCGGGCCAGCAGTTCTTCCGACTCCTGGCGCAGTCGCGCCACAACCGCCCGTTCCTCCTGCAGTTCCTGCACCAGGCCGTCGGTTTCCCGCTGGGAGGGGGAAATGAGGGAGCGGGCTTCTTCCAGGATTTCAGAGGACAATCCCATTCGGTCGGCGATGGTAAGAGCGTAGCTGCGACCGGGCAGACCCAGGGTGATGCGGTAGGTGGGGTCGAGAGTGCCGGGTTCCAGGTCCACACTGGCGTTGAGCATCCCAGGCTGTTCCTGCACGTAGCGGGCCACACCGCGGTGGTGGGTGGTGGCAATGGTCATAACGTCCCGGTCGCGGAGGTGGCCGAGGATGGCCTGGGCAAGGGCGGCTCCTTCCTCGGGGTCGGTGCTGGTGCCCAGTTCATCTATGAGCACCAGGGAATGGGGCGTTACCCGGTCCAGGATGCCCGCAGGTTCTGGATATGGGAGCTGAAGGTGGAAAGCGACTCTTCAATGCTCTGCTGGTCGCCGATGTCCGCATAGATGCCGTCCAGCAGCGGAAATTCGGCCACCTCGGCCGGAACGTGAAGGCCGGCATGGGCCATCAGCGCCAGCAGCCCCACGGTCTTGAGGGCCACGGTCTTGCCGCCGGCGTTGGGGCCGGTGATGACCAGAACGCGGTCCCTGCCACGCATTTCCAGGTTGATTGGGACCACCCGCTCGGTAAGGAGGGGATGGCGGGCGGCGGTGATGCGGAGATGGGGTACGCCTTCACCACCGGGTTGGGGGGCGCCCTCACCCCCGGCCCCTCTCCCTGAGGGAGAGGGGGCAATTATCG
>JAPPJA010000032.1 GCA_028874675.1 Chloroflexota bacterium | reverse complement strand
TTTTCTCCCAGGGTAGGTGGGGCTGCCGGGGTTGATGAACAGGACTCCGTCGCACCAGCAGACCAGTTCCTCGTGGGTGTCCCCGAAGGCTACGACATCCACTGGCTGGCCGAACTTGCGGCGAACAATTTCGGCGGCGCTGCCCTGAGGGAAAACCAGGCCTGCGCCGTCGGGGCTGGTGGGGATGCGAGGAGTGGGCCACTGGATGTCATGCACCATGCCGATGTTGACGTCTTCCACCGATACTACCCTGATGGTCTGGGCCAGGCGGTCGCCGGGTTCCGTAGGGTCCTCGTATCCCCTTACCGCCAGGACCGGGGCCAGGGTTTCCAGGTAGTCCAGCACCCCAATGCACTCCAGGTCGCCGCAGTGCAGGATCAGGTCCACGCCCGAAAGGGCCCGCATTGCGGCCTCGGGCAGGTCGCGGCCGCTGCCGGCTGAATGGGTGTCCGATATGAGGCCAACAAGCGTCAAGGCAGCGCCGTTCCAGTCAGGGGTGAAGGGGCCGGATCAGTTCCGGTTTTCCCAGAGCGTGAAATAGTCGGGGGAATCGTCCCGAAGGGCTTCGGTAAGTTCCTGGTAGCTGAGTTCCTGCAGCACCTGGTTCTCCTCCCGGACCAGGCGGGAAATGACGCCCTCCCACTGGGTGATGTCGGCGCCGCCGGGGTAGGAGTTGAGCAGGTCCCTGAGATTCGTGATCAGCTTGTCGGAGTGCATGGCCAGCGCTCCGCCGCTGATGATGAAGACCACCACCGACGGCACATCCTCGTCGTCGAAAGTATCCACGCCCAGCTTTTCCAGTATGGACGCCATGGCGACGGTGCGGACAATCTCCTCCAGCCGGAGGGGAAGGTTGATGACGTGGGCGAAGGGGTAAATGTTCCCCTCGCGGAGAGTCCGGGAGAACTCCGACTCCAGGCCTCCAAAGAAGTCTGCGTCGAAGACCTCGTCGGAGTTCATCAGGATGACCTCCGAGGTGTCGTCCCGCAGGTCCACGGCCAGGAACTCCCGCAGATGGGGAAATATGTAGAGCATGATATCCGGGCGTTCTCCGTCCGGCATCTGGCCATAGAATGGGTCGTCAATCAACGGTGTTCTCCTCGGTTGAACCCTGGAGCAGACTGCAGACGTCTTCCAGTTGGCGGCAAATCCAGTGGTTTATGTCCTGGCGGTTGACCGCGTCTGACAGGGCGGCGGCCCGCCGCTTGCGCTCGTCGGCAGGCATCGTTATGGCAGCGTACAGGGCCTCCATGGTCCCTTCCACGTCGGTGGGTGAGACCGGCACCGCCCCTTCGGCCAGCTGATCGTAGGCGCCGCTGGTCTCCGATAGAACCAGCACTCCGTCCCTGGTGTTTACCACGGGCCCTTCCTTGGCCACTAGGTTCATTCCCTCAATGAGGGTATTGACCAGAAGGACGTCATAGAGCTTCATGCCGGCGATGGCCTGAGTATAGTTGTTTTCCATGTAGGCGGTAATGGGTTGCCAGTCATCGGAACCGAACTTGCCATTGATCTGGTTAACCAGTTGCCCAATCTCTTCCATGTAGCGCTGGTACTGGCGAATGTGGGTGCGGGATGGAACCAGGAAGGCCAGGAAATTTACCTTGCCCTGCAAGTCCGGATACCGGTTCAACAGCAATTCGTAGGCCCGAAAACCACGTACAACATTCTTGTTGGGTTCCGCGCGGTCGATTCTCACAATGGTAGAGGTAGCGCCGCGCAGGGCCAGCAGGTTTTCCTCGTGCTCCAGGGCCCGGGGCGAACTGGCGATTCTCTGTACCTCGGGAACATTGATGGAGAGGGGGTAAACCCGGACCTCGCTGGTGATGTCCTCCCCGTGAATGATGTGCCGGTCTCGGTCCACCCTGGCGCCCGGTACGAAGGTCTCCACCGAGTCCAGGAAACTGTCCCGGTCCTGGGAGGTCTGAAATCCTACTATATCGGCGCTGGCAAGGGAAGAGCAGATGCGCCGGGTGATGTAGGAAGGAATCAGCTGCCAGTAACGGGCGGCGGGCCAGGGTATGTGAACGAAGTGCTGGATGATGGCGTCAGGGACTTCCCGACGCACCAGTTCAGGCACCAGGTACAGGTGGTAGTCGTGGCTGATGACCACCGGAGGCAACTCGTTGGCCCGAGCCTGGGCCACAATCTCCTGGGCAAAGCCCTGGTTTACGGGTATATAACCGCCCTGCCACGCATCGTGAACGCTGGCGTCCACATTGGGGTTGTAGGGCGGGTTCCACATATAGTGCTGCAGGAACCACAACAGGGGATTGCAGAGTATGTTGTAGTACTTGTGGTAAACCCGGCGGGGAGTTACCACGTAGCGAAGGTCAATTTTGTGGCCCGGCAGGGGAGACTTGCAGGAGGAGTCGCGGGCCGAACTCGCCACCAGGCGGTCGCCTTCACCCATGGCGCTGGCAACCCAGGTAAAGGGCGCGGTCTGCGCCAGGGAGTTGAGGGCGGTTACGATTCCGCCGCTGCCCCGTCGGGCTTCGGCGCGGCCGTCCGGGGCTACATAGTGCTCGACCGGACCCCGGTTGCTGGCGAGGATCAGCGAACGCTCCCTCAAGAGTTTCTGACAAAGCAGGTCCAGGTCAGCCATCGGGCGCCCCGCCGCTTCTGCCTGGTGTGGTCCCTTTACTCCACCCCGCCATCGCCATCAGTTTCCTCCTTCTAAAGGCAACCACGATGCCAGCCACCGGTGAGGCGGGCAAAGCCAAAAGCAGGGAACGCCCACCCTAATTCAGGTTAGGGTAAGGGTTTTGGGATGTCAAGGTAATCAGATAGGCAATAGAGCTGACTATCTCGCTGGGAGAAAGGCGGTCAACCTGGGAAGTTATCCTGGCGGGGTGGAGTCCGGTTCAGGAGTTGCTGGTAGTCCGTCTGGGCTGAAAACGCGCGCATGCGGTAGCC
>JAPPJA010000205.1 GCA_028874675.1 Chloroflexota bacterium | reverse complement strand
GTGCATTCTCCAGTTAGTCGCCTTTGCCCGGCCCGGATACGGGCGTAACTCTGCTTTCCAATAACTAACCTTTTTTGTTATACTCCCCTGCGGCGTCCGCCTCGACTGAGGGAGGCGGACAAGCTTTGTAACAAATGGAGGCACAATGCCGGCTTTTGCCGTAATTGGCGGACAGTGGGGAGACGAGGGTAAGGGCAAAGTCATTGACTACCTTGCCGGCCGAGTCTCCGCAGTGGTCCGTTATGCCGGTGGCAACAACGCGGGCCACACCGTGGTCAACGATAAGGGGGAATTCTCGCTTCACCTGGTCCCCTCCGGCATTTGCTGGCCCGACGTGTACGGGATCATCGGCAACGGCGTAGTGGTGGATCCGGAAGTGCTGATGGGAGAGCTGAACGAGCTTTCCGAGCGGGGCATAGAAACCGACAAGCTCTGCATCAACGACCGGGCCCACGTGGTAATGCCCTACCACGTGTTGTTGGACAGGCTGGAGGAAGAGTCCCGGGGCAATGCCGCCATTGGCACCACCGGACGGGGCATTGGCCCTACCTACGTGGACAAGACCGCCCGAATGGGCATCCGCGTGGGAGACCTGCTGGACCCGGAGTCCCTGCGCCCCCGCCTGGAACAGACCCTGAATATCAAGAACAAGCTGATTTCCGCAGTTTACGGCGCCGAGCCCCTTTCCACGGAAGAGATCATGGAAAAGTCGCTGGAGTGGGGCAACCAGTTAAGACCCTACGTCCATGCGACGGAGCAGCTGGTACAGGACCTGCTGGAGCAGGACCAGAATATCCTGCTGGAAGGCGCCCAGGGAACGCTGCTGGACCTAGACCACGGCTCCTATCCCTACGTCACCTCCTCGTCGCCGTCCATCGGGGGCGCCTGCACCGGACTGGGCCTGAATCCCCAGGCCATCAAGGGTGTGCTGGGGGTCTATAAGGCTTACTCCACGCGGGTAGGCGGCGGCCCCATGGCCACGGAGGTTTTCGGGGAAGCTGCCGACGCCTGGCGGGACATGGCCAACGAATTTGGCGCGACCACCGGCCGGGCCCGCAGGGTGGGCTGGTTCGATGCCGTCGCTGGCAGGTACAGCCGCCAGGTAAACGGGCTTACCGGAATGGTCCTTACCCGCCTGGACATCCTGGACGGCTTCCCGTCGGTCAAGATTTGCGTGGGTTACCGCGCCAACGGGCAGGAGGTAAGCCGATTCCCGTCGGATACTCGATTACTGGAACAGTGTGTACCGGTGTACGAGGAAATGCCGGGCTGGGACGAGCCCACCGCCAGCGCCACATCGCTGGACCAGCTGCCGAAAAACGCCCTGGCCTACGTGCGCCGCATCGAGGAACTGGTAGGCTGCCCCGCCCAGGTGATTTCCACCGGCCCCAGCCGGGGCGAGACCATCCTGGTGGAGCAAGTTATACCCTGACCCCGGTTGCGGGATGCCATACCCGCGCCCGGCGCCGGACTTTTCCCCCGCTCCGGCGCAGGGACAGGAAAGAGGACAAGATCACAGCCATGCAGCACCTGTCCAAGTTCGGAATATACCTGAATGCCGCCGAGGGCAAGGTGGTCCGCATTAACTCCCCCTACTGGTTTCCGGAGGAGCCGGACTGGGTCTTGCTTACCAACGAGGTAAACGCCACCCTGCTCCAGGTTCGGGACCTGGCCCGCCAACGGGGCGCGTCCAGCGACCCCGACTCCATAGTCTGGGGAAGGCTGCCGCTGCTGGACTAGTGGTCCAACTGCATTGAAATGATGGATGGCACTTGTCTATCGCCATTCCTGTGGGAAACTCATCCTACAAGTTGCTCCGAGGTTCCCGCCTGCGCGGGAACGACGGTTTAGCCCCAACCCATCAATACAACCTGGTCGAACTGCTAGGGGTTGTCGTCAAACCAAAGCTCGAAGTTTCCCAGGGTACAATTTCGTCGTTCCCGCGAAGGCGGGAACCTCGCCGGCTGTAGTCAAGATTCCTCCTTTATTCAAGCATGACGAGCCGATTTGACGACACCCCCCAGCCCGTTCCCCTTCATTCTTCTGCCCCAAACCTGACCTCCCCCGTCTTTCCCGCCAGAGCCGCCGAACAATGCGGCGTTGAAGATCTTCCCATTCTTCCTTAACAGGCGTGGGCGGCAGCAAAGTGTGCTGCCGCCAAGAACGGACAGCCGGCAGGCCCGCCCCCGCGTCGTTCCTTACACGCTGAGGGACTCTTTGTGGCCGTCCCAGTACTGCGGTGTTTTGAAGGATGTAGTGCCGAGCTAAGTCGGGGCGCCGGAAACCGTACCTGCCAGCCAGGCATCGGGACCTGGCACGGCCCCCACCCAGGAGTTCAGCCCATTGTGCAGGTACGAGATGACGCGACCTATCGCTGCCAGCCCTGGCCCAATTTGAGCGGCAGCTCCTGTGCGATTGCCCGGGGGCCAGGCGGGTCCACATTGCGCCCCGCCTACGGCTGCCCTACAATGACCGCATTGACCCCGTACGCTCACGCTCGCAGCCGAGTTAAGGAGGACCTTCTCCATGATAGTTGACCTGATTACGATTACCAGCCGGGACGGAATGAGCCTGGACGCCGCCTTTTTCGAGCCGGCCGCGGGGGTTTCTCCCAAGGGCCCGGTGGACGCCATGCTGCTGATTCACGGCTCGGGAGGCAATTTCTACCGGACGGCCACCAAGGCCATGGCGGAAGACCTGCGCAACCAGGGCTATGCATGCCTGGCCATCAATACCAAGGGGCACGACACGGTCTGGTCTCCCCAGGGTTCGGGAGAGTATTACGGCAACGCCCTGGAGATACTGGACAACAGTCGTCACGACCTGGCCGCCGGAATTGATTACCTGTGGGAAAAGGGTTACCGCAGCATCGGGCTGCTGGGCCACAGTATGGGCGCGGTGAAGGTGGGATACTATGC
>JAPPJA010000299.1 GCA_028874675.1 Chloroflexota bacterium | reverse complement strand
CTGACACCACCAGGTACTCCCCGTCCCAGTACGCCATCCGCCCCACGATTTCCACAGTCTTCACGCTGACGGAGCACACTAGCATCAGGAGATCAATCACCCGTTCCTTGTGGTCGGCGAAACGGTAGGTGTTGAACCGCTCGGCGATGGTCGGGTCCCGGGGCTTCCGTTCCTTGTACTGGTCCAGAACCCATTCCAGGGCCGAGCGGCTGCCCAACTGATACTCCCACGCCTCCGGCGGAACTCCCCGCAGCGTGGTTCTGTCGTCCAGCACGATGGCGCCCTGCTCCTTATCGGCTCTCAGGACCACCCGCCTGGGTTCGCCCTCCAGGTCAACCCGCTCCAGGGGATATGGTTCCGCCTGCTCGAACCCGACGTGCAGGTCAAGCAACTCCCGTCCCATGTCCCGCCACAAGTGAAAATCGTGGTAGAAGGGCAGCCGGGGAAATTCTCTCAGCAGGTCCACCTGGTAGTCGTGGCGGTACACCGGGTCGTGGAGGACGGCGTAGGTATAGGCGAAGATGTCCTCGGCGGTTATGCCCTCGCGCCCAGCCAGTTCGTCGAAAGCATCGCCCCACTCCTGCCGGTAGTGGTCGTTGAACTGCCGAATGCCCCACTGCGTGATGTTGCAGACCCGCTCCCCGTCGTCGGTGTAGCGGTAGAGGGGAAGACATTGGGTGTCGCCAGTGAAGTGCAGGTCAAATACCCTATCTGCCGCCAGCGCGTAGAAACCCTTGCCGTTGACGCAGAAACTTATCACTTGGTTTTCATCGTCATTGCCGTTGGGGAAAACCTCCGGCAGTTGGTACTGCATTTCATTCAGGTTCTGGCTGAAGTAGAGTTGCTTTCCCACGAAGGGACGGAACAGCGTTCGGCGAACCATTGCTCGGTCAAACACGTTGGGCAAATCCAGGCGCAATTGTCGCTTGAGGTCTCGCGTCCATTTGATCTTGGTGCCGAGAATGCCGTCGTCAACATCCTTGCCGCCGTGTTCGGCCCGGCTCTCCTCGTATTCATTGATGAACGCACGAACCTTGCTGCCAAGATGGGCATGGTTGAAGTCATAGACCCATTCGTCACGGTTGGTAACGACGCCCATTGAATACAGCCCGAACACCGCCCCTTCATCCTCAACGCGCTTGGCCAGCTTGGTCTCCCGGTTCGCCAACGGCAGCAGTTTCTCAAAGTCGCTGTTGGACTGGTTGAGCCAGTCGGCCTTTGCATCGGGAGTGACCTCAGCGAACTGCAAACCGTCAATGGCTTGGTCCTTGACGTAAGCAACCTTATCGAAAGCTTTGGCATAGTCATCCACTGCGTTGTAAAACACCTTGAATCCGCTCGAACCCTTGCGGCGAACCAAGAAATAGACGGCGATACCGACACGGATTTTGTCGTCGAAGACGTTGCCGCCCTCTCGCCGTCGGCGTTCCCCGCTGGTGCGCGCGTTGCCCTTCAAATCAATGGCCCACAGTTCGGTGAACTCTTCGGCCACCACCTTGCGAAACCCGTCATCCTGCCGGGCGTCCAGGAATGCGCTGTTGCTCACGAACCCGATTATCCCATCGTCGTCCAGCCTATCGGATGCCCAGCGGATGAACCGCTTGTACATATCGTACTGCTTGGTCTTCTGCGCCGTGCTGGCCGCTACGTAGGTTTCGCTGATGCGCCGGTCTATCTCTGGATACTCCCGGTTTTTGTTGTTGTCGTTTTCGTTCTGCTGGTTGGCATTGTAAGGCGGGTTGCCGATGATCACGCTGATGGGCTTTTCGTTCTGCTCCTGCACCCGTATCCAGTTCTCTTCCGACAGCGCCCCCAGGTTGAAGGCCCCCTGCCGTGTCACAGCGCCGCCAGTCGCGCCCCGCTGCTGCCAGTCCATGTTGTCCAGCGTGTCCACAAAGCACAGGTTGGGAAACTCCAGGTACTCCCCCGTCCGCTCCCGGTAGGTGTACTCGATGTTCAGGTTGGCGATGTAGTAGGGCAGGATCGCCACCTCGTTGGCGTGGATTTCATGAAGGTACTTGTACTCCAATCGCTCAACCGGCAAATAGTTGATGAGGTTGGTGATGAAGGTTCCCGTTCCCGTGGCTGGGTCCAGGATCTGCACGTTGTCGTCGGCCAGCGTCTTGCCGAAGTGCTTTTGCAGCAGGTAATCCGTGCCTCTGATAATGAAATCCACCACCTCGTTGGGGGTATAGACCACGCCGAGGCGGTCGGCGGCGGCGGGGTTGTAGGCTTTATAAAAATCCTCGTAGACGGCCTTGAGGAACTGCTGCTTCTCGGCGTAGTCGGCGATTTCGTCGGCGGCCCGGCCGATGGCCCCGTAGTAGGCCCGCAGCCGGTCGATGGCCTCCCGCCGCACGTTGCCGGTGAAGAAGGTGGCTTCCAGGTCGTCCAACTGGCCGGCCACGTTGTTTTCCTTGTGGAACTGGTCCTCGTCAAAGACCCGGTGGAAGATGTCCTTGGTGAGGACGTGCTGGAGCAGCATCTCCCGCACGTCAGCTTCGGACACCTCGGGGCCGATGCTCCGGCGGCACAGGGCCAGGAACTCCCCTGCCTTCGCACGGTAGTCGGCGTTGCTCTCTTCCGCCGCCGCCACCGACTGCCGCAGGTTTTCCAGAACCGCCGGCAGGTCCGTCTTGAACTGCGCCTGGGCCTGGCGGAACTCCTCGATGTTGGGCAGTTCGTAGTCCAGGAACCGGCGTATCAGCCGGTGCAACTCCCCGGGTCGGGACATGTCCACCCTGAGGGCCACGTCGCCGTTCTGCACCAGCACCGCCGTCTCCGAGTCCTCGAAGACTATGTTGTCCTTGGGATAGCCCCGGTTGAACTTGGCCTGGATCTCCGCGTCCAGGTCGTCGTGGCTGTCCTTGGCTTCCCAGTAGCCCCGGGCCATGCGCAGGGTGTCCTTCACCGTGCCGTCGGGGATGACGTTGCCCGCCGTCTTCAGCTCGGGAAT
>JAPPJA010000412.1 GCA_028874675.1 Chloroflexota bacterium | reverse complement strand
CTACTGGGACGAGTCGCTGCCGCTGGAAGAGAGGCTGGAGAAGTGCGGAGCGCCTGCAGCCTGGCCGCAGCTGGGGCTGCAGGCAGTGCACCCGGACTGGTATAACCAGGGGTAGAGCGGGAATCGCAGCGAGACCCCAATGGGTGGTGGGCCCTCGCCGGTCAGGGTACCAGGGGTTCGCCCATGAGGGTCCAGTAGGGTACGGCTACCAGGAAGAGGACCGCAATGGCGACGGCGGTCATTACCAGGGCCCACCGGAAGATTTCGGGGTTCCGGATGTTGGCCTGCAGGAATATGAAGATGGAAGCGGTGCCGGCGGCGCTGTAATAGACCAGGGAGTCGCCTACCACCACCACGGCCATGCCACAGACCAGGGGATTGAGTCCCAGGGCTTCGCCGCTGGCCATGGCCACCGGGATGACGAAGGCCAGGTAGCCGGCGATGTTGGGCATCAGCAGCCTGACAACCGCCGCGCTTACGGCCAGTACGAGCAGGATTAACAGGGGATTGTCCTGCACTGCTGCGGTCCCACTCACGAGGGTCTCCGAGAACCAGCCTGCCGCCCCGGTGACTACCAGGGTGTGGGCCAGGGACAGGGATGTGGCGATGACGAAGAAGTTGGCCCAGCCCAGGTTCCGCTCAAAGTCCTGCCAGGTGAGCAGCCCGATCCGGGGCATCAGGATCAGGACCATGGCCACGAGGGCAGGAACCGCCGGATGAAGTCCGTGGGCGAAGTCGGTGAACCACAGCATGGCGGTGGCCAGGACGATAAACCCGGCCCGGTATTCCACTGCCTTCACCGGCGTCCGGTCAAGGTTCACGGCGCTCTGTGAAACGTCCAGCCGGAAGCCGCTGCGGTACAGCAGGAAGAGGATGACGCCCCCGACGGCGAGGTTGCAGTAGAAGGGGACGCTCATCAGGAGGAACCAGCCCGTCCAGGAGAAGTCGCCCAGCAGGGCCGACGCCACCACCGGCGTGATGCCGCCGGCCAGGAGAGCAGTGGAGCCCAGCCGGTTCATGGTGCCCAGGGCCATCATCAGGGCCCGGTAGTACTTGTGCTCCTGGGGAATGCCCCAGCGGGCCAGGACCTGGGCATAGATGTGCACCATGATGGCGCCCCGGGTGCTGGCGGAAGGGAGGGCGAAGGTGAGCAGGGCGAAGGAAAACAGCATCTGGATGTACAGGAGGCCCGGCTTGCTGCCAGCGCCCTTGATCAGGAAGGTGGCCACCCGCTCGGCAAGGCCCGACCGCTGCACCGCCAGTCCGATGGTGAGGATGCCGACCAGGAAGTAGGAAACGGGCTGGGAAAAGCCGTACAGTCCCTCGGTTATCCCCGGCACGGCCCCCACCACCACCAGCAGCAGGACTCCCAGCAAGCCGGTTACGGAGATGGGGAGGGCCTCGGTGGCCCAGAAAACGACGGCCAGCGTCATAACGGCCAGCGCTTTCTGTCCTTCCGGGGACAGGCCCCCGGGCGTGGGCATCAACAGCACCACCAGGAAAATGACAACCCCGGCCCCTACCTTGACGATGGAGAGCCAGTCCAGTGAAACCCGGGCAATGCTAAGTTGAGCAGAAAGCATAGTGGCGGTTTGCCAGCCAGCGGCTCGGGAAAGGCCGGCCGCTGGGCAGCCTTTGACGTCATCCTTTATTGGGCCGTGATCGCGATTGGGCGGGGGCTATTATCGGGCCGTAGCTGCGAAGAAGTCACGGGCATTCCGGTAACAATAGCGGTCTGGAGGCAAACAGGCAAGTGGGGAATTTGGGAAGGAAGAGTTCCATTCCAGGTGGTATCGCACAGGCAAAACGGTTGAAATTTAACAAGGTCGGGTTTGAAACCCGACCCTACCCGTGTAATCCACCTGAATTGCAACGCTGCCATTGGGGCGAGAAAAGCTGAAGTTTGCCGAAGAATCCGGGTACAAGCGCGGCAGTCCGGTCGTGCTTCCCTCGTGATGGCATTCAGCGGGGATTCAAGGCCCTTCGGCTACGCTCAGGGCGACAGGGCTGCAGGCTTGGGGAGACGTAGAAGCTTGAGCTTGAGGCCGGCATGTTCCGGGGATAACTCCGGACGGCAGATTTTCGGTGAGGCATCTTCAAACAGGGACAGGACAGACACGCAGGTCTGCCCCTACGCTGATGAACTACCACGTTTTATGAGTTGGGACGCTGCCCCGAAAGGGGATGGCTTCGTGTATATTCTAAAGGCATTAACCAGGGAGGGACTGCCATGCCTGATGCCGCCTTCGTTTACGACGATGCCCTATCCCAGCATGTCCTGCGGTCCGATCACCCAATGCGTCCCGTGCGGCTGCGTCATACCTACGAGCTGTTATCCGCCTACGGGGCTTTTGAGGACGGAACCTCCCGTCTCATTAACCCGCGTTCGGCGACCGAAGAGGAACTGGAATGGGTCCACACCCCCGAATACATCGCGGCGGTGAGGGCGCTGAGCTCCGGCCTGGCCGCGGACCGGCCGGAGAGATTCGGCTTTTCCGCCATGGGGGACAATCCGGTCTATCCGGGGATGTACGATGCGGCAACTCTCAGTTCCGGAGCAACGCTGGTGGCGGCGGAACTGGTGGCGGCGAAGCGGGTGGATGTGGCGTTTTCCGTATCCGGCGGGCTGCACCACGCCGCTCCCACCCATGCCTCCGGGTTCTGCATCTTCAACGACCCGGCAATTGCCATCAAGTACTTCTTGGAGCGGGGTATGCGGGTTGCCTATGTGGACGTGGACGCCCACCACGGCGACGGAGTGCAGGAAGTATTTTACGGTGATGACCGGGCGCTGACCATCTCCATCCACGAATCCGGCCGTTTCCTGTTCCCGGGCACGGGCTTTGTCTCGGAGTCGGGGACCGGAGGCGGAGTGGGCTACTCGGTGAATATTCCGCTGTATCCCTACACCGAGGACGAGCCTTACCTGTGGGCATTTCGGGAGGTTGTACCACCCCTGATCCGGGCT
>JAPPJA010000471.1:2469-2981 GCA_028874675.1 Chloroflexota bacterium | reverse complement strand
CTAAAGCTCTTGGCGATTTCTCACTTTTGCGGCCTATAGGTCATGGCGATTTACAGAATTATGACTCTACCTCTGAGCCGCGATCAGGACCGTTGGAATCAGCTGCAGGACTCGCTGGCGCTATACCGGCTGGCGTTCGGTCAGCCCAGGCAGGAAGATATGCTGGCCGCACTGCAGCGTCGCGGCATTGCCAGTCGCCCGGAAGAGATTGCTGATCTCCGCATCGACCTGCGTCCGCCCCAGCAGGCCGGCAGCTGGGATACAAGAATGCAGATTTGACATAATTACACTACCAGATTGAATCGCAACACGAACGTAAGGTAGCACTTTACGGAAAGGGAGCGTCCCAGATACTTGTCAAGGTGAAGCAATAAGGAAGTCGTGGTGTGGATTTCCAAAAGACCGGCCGCTCGGTAGGCTGTGAACCGATGCAGGCCCAGCTTATAGAGGATGACCACGTTTGGTGTAAGGAAGACGCGGATAATCCCGCATCACCAGTTACTTCTTAACCA
>JAPPJA010000471.1:0-2459 GCA_028874675.1 Chloroflexota bacterium | reverse complement strand
CACACCCATCCGGAACTTCTTCGTCCCGCAGACGGCGCACCGACCTGTAACAGCGGCCCGTCCGTTCTTCAAGACTACTTCCTGAAGCTCCAGGGTGTCAGTCCTATCACGGCACTTCAGGCAATAAACCTGTTCATTCGCAGCGCTGGTCATATGTAGATCCCTCCTGAGTTGATTTACCTTTCCAATAGGCCCCGTACGTAACATCCAGCATCACAGGAGGCCACCGTACCGACCCGTTACTCGTGAAACTCCCCACGATGATATCGCACCAACCGCTTCCCCGTAAGCGCCGCCAGCCCCTCGTCCACCATCACACCGGTGGCCACATTATCGGCTCTCAGTTCCGCCATCTTCAGCCGGTACCCGTCCTTCCCCTTCGTCCCCTTGACCCGGTTGCAGTAGCCGCACAGCAGCTGCAGGTTCCGCTCCTCCGTCCTCCCATCGTCGGCCAGGGCCACGATGTGGTCCACGTCGAACCTGAGGTAATGAGGCAGGTATATGCCGCACCCCGGGCACACCCCATGCTGGACGGCAAACAGCGCCATCCTTGTCGCGTCGGACACCCGCTCCCGCCCAGGCCCCGAACCGCGCCGCCGCGGCGGCCGCTTCTCGTTCACCTCCGTTGGCTCCAGGTACTCCCGCACCAGGGCCGCGTCCATTGGCAGGTCCGGCTCCCGGTAGATGTAACGGCCCCGGCCCACGCGTCTGACCAGCTCCGGCGTGGCCTTGGAGTGGGAGTTTGGGCTCATGCCCGCCAGGTCGGAGAGTTCCCGGTTCACCAGGTTGCGGTCCCGCTTGGCCCGTGGATCGAAGCCGGGGACGCCGGCGCTGGCCACCAAATCATAGATCTCCTGGGTATTTAGGGGCCGCTCCCGGTTTTCCGCCATCACCCGTACGATTTGGGACCTCAGGCTGCCCGCCACCATGATTTCCACCTCTGTGCCTGGGAATCGACCTGAGCCTATGCGGTACGCCCATTACCGCCCGCTTTCAGCGGCTATTATCAGCATCGCTGAAAACATCGTCACAGGCCTGCGCCATCTCCCTGGCCCCCTCCGCCTCGTCAATCGGCAGAAGTACATCCGCCGACTGGGAGCCTGCTCGATAGGTGGCGACCAATGACTCAAAAAACTGCCGGCACTCTTCCACTGTCGGCGCCGTTGTCCTCTCTTGGCCTCCCACAGAAGGCATCGGTGCAAGCGTTTTCGGGCCTGGCAGGTCCGCAACACGCAGGCGTTCCCGGTTCAGGTAGTCTCGTACATGATCCGGAACGCCTTGTTCTTCCACTCAATGGAGGCATTGCGCCTCAACTCATCGTAGAACTCGTTTATCCGGATGGCCGGATCGTCGTCTATAGCGCTTCCGGACTCTTCCCAGTCAAAGGTTACAAGGCTCGTCAATTCCCTCCGGCCCAGTTCTCTCTTGTACCCGGGGAAGGCAAGAGTCCAGTATTCATCAACTTCGTAGCCCAGACTCTCGATTACTTCACGGCACTCGGGCTCCGGCGAGGAGAGACAGATCTCCCTGTGCGTCTTGAAGTATTCCCACGCCTCCCGGTTCGTGGGCGTCAGCCCGCGCCTCTTGACCTCAGCCTGGACGATGATTCCATCAATGGCGGCAAACGTCCTTTGTCTGAGTGAGGGTCGCTCCGGCCAGGCGCTAAACACCTGTCCCGAATGGTACACAGTGTCCCGGATGTCCTGAATAGTGACTTCCCACCTCTCCACGATGGCTACTAACCGTTCGGCCGGTTGCTCCTCGATCAGGATCAGGTCGGCGGATCCTGAGCCAGCCCGCAGCACAACGACAGCGACGACAATAGCCGCGGCGGCCAGTGTCAGGACCAGCCCTCCAACGACCAGGTATTTGATGCCCCTGCACTTGGCGATCATTCCGCGTCCCAGTTCGCCCTGTCTGGCGAGTTAGACAACCGGCTGGCGTCAAGTGTAGTTGTCTCACCAAGGACTATCAAGTTTCCTCCAAAGGTGTCTCTGCCAGGGCAGAGACAGTCAGAGGGGAGCGTATCCAGGTGAAAGGCCACTCCAGGCTCCGCCCCATTGCGAAAACCGGTTCATTGCCGTTCTCGCTTGGGCTAATAGCCGGATGGCGTGCTTGCGGTGTAGCCCGGTCACGGCGGTGAATTCGTCCAGGATCAGCCCTTTGTCCTTCCTGCTGGACTGCAGGTAGCGGTCTCGAATGGTGCTCAACAACTCCTTCTTCGCCATTCTGCTGATGCCTCTCCCCATGGGCTTGCCTCACCTTTTTCGGTAGCATTTTAGGTGAAGCAACCATTTCCCTTAAGTAGCATTTATTGTGAGGCAATGCGAACCGGCAAAAATAGTTGACGTTTAACAAAGGGGGACGGAATCGCCGGACAACAACAAATTTCCCCTGTTTACCGGGTCAATGATTCCGTACATTTACAGACTGCCTCTGGTCGAGCCACTCATTGCGAT
>JAPPJA010000561.1 GCA_028874675.1 Chloroflexota bacterium | reverse complement strand
GTTATGAATCCAATGTAGGCCATGCCCCGAAGGCCTGCCACCATGGTTATGCCCCACATCCGCCCGTTGTGCATCAGGATTTTGGTTTCCTCTATCTGATGCCGCATGGTCCTGCCGGACTGCTGTTGTTCCTCCCCCTCCCTTTGCCGCCCAATGTCCCGGAACGCCCAGAAAACCAGGAATGCCAGGAAGACGGGAACCGCGCCATAGATCGTGATAATTCCCTGCCACGTCAGTACCGAAAGAAGCAGCCCGGTGAGAACCGGACCGATTACGTCGCCAACGTTGCCGCCAACTCCGTGGAAGGAAAGAACCGAAGCCCGGCGATGGCTGAACTGGGTTGACAGGGCCGCCACTGCCGGCAAATGCCAGAAAGACGCAGCCATTCCCACCACTGCCATTCCCACCAGCAGCAATATATACCCGAAAACGTTCAGATCTCCCGAAGCCTCTCCTGCGGCGGCAGACTGGTCAGCCGTAAGCCAGGCGCTGCCGGGTACCGTCCAGCCCCCGGCAGCCATTAGTATCCAGCCGACCCCAAAGAGCGCCATGCACACGGCCATCACCCAGCCCCAGTGGCGACGCAGGGCATCGGTCAACACCCCGCCGGGCAGCGAAACCACCCCAGATGCAACTTCGCGGGTAGTTTGAATGCTGGTTGTGGCCACCACGCTGCCGCCCAGCAGCAGGTCCCGCACTTCTGGAAGGACCACTATGAAGCTCTGGGTGAGCCAGTGAAAAACGCCGTGACCGCTGGTAAGGCCGCCAATAATGAATGCGGCGCCGCGACGAACACCTCGGTGCTCTTCGTTTACCTGTAGAGGGGAATGGTGATGGTGGGCGTGCGCCATAATGGTCCCTCCTCCGGTTGGGTGATCTGTAAGGTCACTTCCGCTGCACAGCAGGGTCTGCAGACAAGTTGGGCCAAGTTTAGCACGAGGTTACGGCAAGGGTAAGCCATCACTGCATGGGAAGGGCTGCCGAGGAGAAGCTACTCAGTCAAATACCGCCGCCTGCCCCTGCGAAACCCTGCCCCTGCCGGACCGGCTGCCGGGTCCAAAGGCCAGAAACCCCTTTAGACGGGTGTAAATCAGGGTCACCACGAACAGACCTGAAGAGAAGATAACCACACTCGCGCCCGTGGATATGTCCAGTACCCAGCTGGCGTACACGCCACCGAACCCGCAGAATGCGCCGGTGAACGTGGACAGGATCATCATAGTCCGGAAACGGTTGGTGAGCAGGCGGGCGGTAATGGGGGGTATCACTATGGCCGCCGCGATCATCGTCACACCCAGCACGTCGAGGGATGCCACGATGGTAGCCGCCAGTACCAGGGAGAACATGGTATCCGTGAGCCAGGTTGGCACCCCGTAGAAACCGGCCACCTCCGGCTCGAAGGCGGAAAAGAGGAACTGTTTGTACCAGACGAGGAACACGGCCCAGGTTACCACGGTCACCACCAGGATGGTAACCAGGTCCGCCGTCGAAACCCCCAGGATGTTGCCGAAAAGCTGCGCTTCAAAGTCGCGGAAGGAGCGGTTGTAGCTGATTAGCGCGATGCCAAGGGCAAAGCTGGCCGTCGTGATAATGCCAATGGCGGCGTCGGCCCCGATTATCCGCAGCCGGGTAATCAGCGTAATGGCCAGGGCCGTAAGGAACCCCCAGGTTATGGCCCCCACCAGGAGATAGGTCTCTCCCAAACCATCGCGGCCTATGGAACCCACTGCCGTGCCTGCGAAGATGACGTTGAACACAACGAACTGGCTGATCACCGCTCCTCCGAAAACGGAGTGGGCCAGCCCGTGGCCGATGTAGGACATGTGCCGCAGGACAACATACACCCCCACCAGCCCGCACAGCGCCCCGGCCAGGGTGGCGGCAATTACGCCGTTGACAAAGAACTCGTACCCGAAGGGATCAAGCAACTTTCAAGACTCCCTAGTCTGCTCCGGAGGCGCCGTGGGCGCCCACCGGATGCCCGTGGTCTGCCGCCTCTCCATGGTGACTGTGACCGTGTCCCGTCACCGGCTCTGGCGCTCTGCCATTTCCGTTGGCCGATGCCTTGCGATTGCCGTTCCGGCCAAAGTGGTGGGGGCTTTCCGCCACCAGGGTCATGCCCTCGTATTCAATGACCGGCATTTCCGCCCCATAGGTTAGGTGCAGGATTTCAGGAGAAATGACCTGGGAAGGTGGACCCTCGGCCACGATTTGGCCCTTGATGCACACCAGCCAGGGCAGGTACGCCGCCACCGGGTTGATCTCGTGGGTGGTCATGGCGATGGCGACGCCCTGGTGGTTCAACTCGTGGAGGAGGTGCATCACCTCGTCCCGGGTCTTGATGTCCACCCCCCTGGTGGGTTCGTCCAGCAGCAGCAGGGAGGGATTGCTGACCAGGGCCCGGGCCAGGAAGGCCCGCTGCTGCTGCCCCCCGGAAAGCTGCCGGATGTGCCGGTCCTCCAGGTCAGCAATGCCCAGCCGCTCCATGGTTGCCCGGGCGGTTCTCCAGTCTGCTTGCCGGTGCCAGGGAAATAGGGGATTCCCTCGTGTGTGCCCCATCATCACCACCTCTCCCACCGTCACCGGAAAGTTCCAGTCAATGGTTTCAAGCTGCGGCACGTAGCCGGCCAGCGAACGCCGCCGGTCCACTCTCTTGCCGTTGACCTGGGCGTGGCCACTGAACACCCTGGTGGCGCCCAGGATGGTACGCAGCAGTGTGGTCTTGCCGGACCCGCTGGGGCCCAGGAAGCCCACGAAGTCTCCCGGCATGATTGTCAGGTTTACCTCCGACAGCACCGCCTGCCCTTCGTATCCTGCGGTTACGTTCTTGAGTTCTACAATTGGCTGCCCCGACTCTCGCTGGTGGGGGAATGGATGGAGCATCTGTTTTCCTTACCGGTATTACTGCAAATTTGGGCCTATTGGGGATAAACGGCCCCGCTTTCCCCTTCAATCACATGGCTGGGGTCGTAGCCCTCCAGGGC
>JAPPJA010000147.1 GCA_028874675.1 Chloroflexota bacterium | reverse complement strand
GCCTCACGCCCAGCGCGCCCGAAATGGTCGGGGCCTTCGAGACACAGGTATATGAAATCCCGGAAGCGGGAGTGGTACGCCTCTTTTGGAGAGACCCAGAGCTAGGCGTAAACTACGATGTCCTCAGCTCCTTTGACAAAGAGGAGACCTTACGGATAGTTAGGTCATTCAAGTAACAGTTTGTGGGGGCAGGAGAAAGGCGTCCATCCAATTAGCAGAATGTCCAGCCTTTTCGGACACCACTGTCAGGAGATATTTCCAGGTTCTGGTGGTGAACGAATTGGGAGATGACCTTTAATCGGGTATTATGTCACTCTCTCCCTGACGGGTGCAGCGCACAGCAAGTACGCGGGACATTGACAAGCAGGGAGGGGCCCGGAGGTCTAACCTCCGGGCCCCGCTTTCGCCACCGTTACCATCAAGAACGGCCAACCGCACCAACTCCCAATATGTCCGGCTACCGAACAGTTTGTTCCTTGACAGCAGCAGCTCGGGCCGTACCCTTCTGGTGTCTGGTCCGCTGCAGGCTGTTGTGGCGGAACTGGCACCAGTCGCTGACAACAGATGCACCTCCTATACCTGAGGGTGGATTTCTCTCTCGGATGCGCCATGCATCAGCATTAAACCCCGGGAAAGCGTTGCATCATATTAGCCAAAACCTGCTTCCACCGGACTGATCCACGGTGGCGAGAATCTACGGCAATCGTCATCAATAGAGAATTTCACTTCATACGATTGCCGTCATCAAGATGACGAATCCAAGCGGCGCTGTAGCCGTGCACCAAGTATCAATTATCTCATTCTACTCCCACTTAGTTATTGATTCCCTACGATAGGCAGACACCTACAGAATCCGAAAACAAGGGTTGGCAATCAACACACATGCCGCAGGGCACGATTCTACCTCAGTCAAAAACGAAGCTACTATCAACTAAACAGGCTTGACTCTTAACTTATGGAGGAGCAGGAGATTTCGAAAGATCCCCATTTCGGGGCAAGGCCACCGAAAAGGAACTAAGTCTGAATGTAAACAGACCCTAGGATTGAGCGGTACCCCGGGCGGATGCATCTGTACTGTTACAGGGCGTCTGTGCAGCCATGCCCTTTCTAGAACAGGGTGTAACCCTAACGCATAGGGGAAAGTCCAAGTTTCCGTAGTTATGCCACTCTCATGACGTTGTGTTTCGGGATCTGATGAGGGTGCATTGTAGTATTTCAGGGTAAATTCACCCTCGTCAGTCAGCTCGGGAACAAGGATAACTTCCATTGTCCCGTCTTCATGCGCGAGAGTCGCGGGTACAGGCACCCCCAACTCTGCATCGACAATCGAGTTGAAAAACTTGGTCTCCAAGTTATTGAGCTCCACCGAGTTATCTCCTAACCTTCTTAGTATCGTCCCAGCTCCAGTCGCCAGCAGCCACGGGATGGGCTTGTCGAAGAAGTCGAGCCACTCCTCTACCACCCGATTGCTGGTGATGACGAAGCTGGAGACGCGGTACCTGCCGACGGTCAGCTCGTAGAGGTCGGTCAACTGCTGGCCAGTGCAGCGGTGGAGACCCAGGTCGTCCAGAGGCAGCGAGGCCAGTGCAAAGAGGGAACGGGAAGCATGTCTCACAGGGACGATACCATGTTTATCTCATACCCATCCTATAGCCTTCCCAAACTGTTGACAATTCTGGCCCAGTCCCATACACTGGTATTGATTTGCTCCCCGTCGGCTGGATAGTGGACACGTCCACATAATCCCCCGGCGGGTGTTTTTTTGCCATGCGCACCCTCGTCCTCATAGACGGCCAAAATCTTTACCACCTGGCAAGAACCGCATGGGGCCCGGGTGGGGCCTACGGCTGGCCAAGCTACGACGTTGATAAGTTGGCCAAGGCCCTAGCTGCCCTGACACCTGGACAGACCTGGGCGGAGACGCGGTTCTATACGGGAGTGCCGGACCAGACTGCCAATCCTTTCTGGAACGCCTTCTGGACGAATAAATTGCGACGGCTGCGGCAGCAGGGAGTATATGTTTACCGGGGTAGGATCAATATAGGGGGCCAGGAGAAGGGAGTAGACGTCAGTCTGGCCCTGGACCTGGTGAACGCCACCTATATGCGGACATATGACGTCGCCATCATAGTGAGCCAAGACGCGGATTTTGGGCCTGCGGTACGCTTGTCAAAAATAATCGCTCAATCTCAAGGCAGGACTCTCACCTTTCAGTCAGCCTTCCCCTTCGAAAGAGGGAAGACCTCCCCTCGGGGTGTGCCAGGGACCAACTGGGTCCATATAGACCAGGCCACTTACGACTCCTGTTACGACCCACGCAACTACCGCCCCCCGAAGGTCTGACAACTCCATCCAGGTCGGGTTTCATACCCGGCCCCATGGCCACCAACTCCGGCGCTTCTCCACTGCCACTTCGACCTCCCCAGCACCTAGCAGGGCCCTACTAGCCCAAAACTATTGAATTGATGGGTAAAGGGACTTGAGCTTGATGCGGGCGTCCTGGGTGGTGAAGCGCCAGTTTACCCGGACGCCCTGCTGGTTGCGCCGCTGCTGCCACGCCGCCGTTTCCCGTTGCAGGGTCTCCTGATCGGGAATCCTCCGGTCCAGGCATTGGCCAGCCAGCACCCCCAACTCTATCTCCGCCATATTCAGCCAACTGCCATGTTTGGGGGTGTGGTGAATCTCCAGACGCTGGGAGATGCGCAACGCCTCCTCCGGCTCAAAAGCCTGGTACAGGGACCACTTTTGGTGGGTGTTCAGGTTGTCCATCACCAGCACTATCCGTTCCTTGTGGGGAAAGTCCTCGTCCACCAGTTGGCGCACCACCTCCGCCCAGTCCACTTTAGTCCGTCTTTCGGTGACCTCCACCCGTCGCCACCCTTCCAGGGGCGCGAACAGCATGAATCCGCCGCGGCGGACTCACCCCATTACGCCGGTACTCGTGGTCGTAGGCCAGGGGATGACCGGGTATCGCGGGCCGGGGTTGGCGGGTCTCCCCCACCAG
>JAPPJA010000448.1 GCA_028874675.1 Chloroflexota bacterium | reverse complement strand
GCTGACTCCAGTCCCTCGTCCTCGCCGTACTCGATGCGCATGGGTTCCGGCCAGTTGGTGGGAATTTTCAGCTCGGGGGGCAGGTTGGGGTTGCGCAGACTGCGGGTAATGGAAAAGTCCTTCTCTTCATCGGGCTTGATGAAGGAAGGGGAGTGCGTAAGCCCAAGTCCCAGAATCTCTGCCATATTTCCTCCGGTTCCGGCAATTGTCGGGTCAATATCCACAGACTATACGCTTTTCGCGTTGAATTGTGTAGCCTTTTTGCTGTTCGCCACAGCGTTCCGGCCTGGACGCGATGGGTTTGCCCTTGCCAGCCGTACGGGCTAACGCTATTATCCGACGAAACAGGTACGACCGCACTGCCCGGGAGGTGCACCAAAATGCCAAGAATGACCGGTGCCAGATTCCTGGTGGAAACCATGAAGGCCTACGGGGTAACCCATGCCTTCTATATGCCTATGATTGTGACCCGCGCCCTTGTGGAAATGGAACAGGTGGGCATCGCCCGCATAATGGCCCACAGCGAGAAGGCAGCCGCCTATATGGCCGACGGTTATGCCCGTGCCGCCAGGCGCCCCGCCGTCTGCATGGCCCAGAACGTGGGCGCCGCCAACTTGGCTGCCGGACTCCAGGACCCCTTCCTGGGTGGTTCTCCCGTTGTGGCCCTGACCGGGCGCGGCGGGCCCTCCCAGCAGGACCGCAACTACTACCAGGAAGTGGACCACGTCCAGCCCTTCAATGCCGTCACCAAGTTCAATGCCTTGGTGGACAACCCCGACGAGTTTCCCAGGCTCCTTCGCCAGGCCTTCAGGGAAGCCACTGCCGGGGCCCCTGGTCCCACTCACCTGGACCTTCAGGGCTCTTCCGGCGCGCTGATTATGGACGTGGAAGCCGACTTGGACGTGGTGGTTGAGGCTCCCTTTACCCATGTGCCTCCCTTCCGCGGCGAACCGGAAACCGAAATGGTGCTCGAGGCGGCACGAGCTCTTACCGAAGCCCGCCGTCCGGTAATCGTGGCCGGTGGCGGCGTCCGCTCCTCCGGCGCCCAGCAGGAGGTGGTGGAACTGGCCGAAATGCTTGCAATTCCGGTGGCCACCTCCCTCAATGCCAAGGGCTCGATCCCCGACGATCATCCCCTGTCCGTGGGTGTTTGCGGCACCTACTCCCGCTGGTGCGCCAACCGCGTGGTCTCGGAGGCGGACCTGGTCTTCTTCATCGGCAGCCACACCGGCAGCCAGGTAACCACCGAATGGCAGATTCCCAGGGAGGGGACCCCAGTAATTCAGCTGGATATCGACCCCAGCGAACTGGGCCGCAGCTATCCCATCCAGGTCGGCCTTCAGGGCGATGCCAGGGCATCCCTGCGCAAACTCATCGAGAGCCTGGAACCCATCGGCGGCCGTTCCGAATGGGTGGGCCGGGCCCAGGAACTGGTAGCTGGATGGCGGGAGGAGGTGGCGCCCCTGGCCAACTCCAGCGCTTCCCCCATTCGCCCGGAACGTTTGTGCAAGGAGATTACCGAGTACCTGCCAGACGACGCCGTGCTGCTCTCCGATACCGGCCATTCGGGCATCTGGACCGGAACCATGATTGACCTCTACAAGCCTACCCAGACCTTCCTGCGCTGCGCCGGTTCCCTGGGCTGGGCCTTCCCGGCCGCCCTGGGCGCCAAGTGCGCTGTCCCCGACCGGCCGGTGGTCTGCTTTACCGGCGACGGCGGGTTCTGGTATCACCTGAGCGAGATGGAGACCGCCGTGCGTTACGGGATCAACACCGTCACCGTAATCAACAATAACCACTCCCTGAACCAGGAGAAACGGGGCAACGAGCGGGCCTACGAGAGTGTGGGCGTAACCGGCAACGTGGACGAGCTCTGGGTATTCCCCGATACGGATTTCGCGAAGCTGGCCGAAGATATGGGCGGCTTTGGCGTTCGTGTTGAGCGCCCCGAAGATTTGCAGGACGCCATGACCGAAGCCGCCAACTCCGGCAAACCTTCGGTGGTTGACGTGGTAACCGACATCGAAGGCATCGCCCCCCGCGCCTGGGTGGGTTAGGCTTTCACGGCCAGGGAGCAAATCGGAAAAGCGCAAAGGAACATCCAGATGCCTGAAACTCTCATCACCGACGAAGTTCGCGCGCTGATAGGGACCGAAACTCCGCCCGAGCGAAACCGTTTCCCCATCAGCGACGAGATGGCCTTCGACGTGGCGGATGCCATCGAAGACGGCAACCCCCTCTACCGGGACCCAGACTACGCCCGTAGCTCCCGGTTTGCCGGGATTCTTTGCCCGCCCCTCGCCACCTGGAAGGACATCGCTCCACCCATTGGCTACTTTGGCGCCGGCCAGGAATCCCACTTCCAGGTGCCCCTGCCCTTCAACAGCTACGGACTCAACGGCGGCAGCGACTGGCAGTTCCTGCGCCCCGCCTACTCCGGCACCTGGGTCACCCGCCAGTTCAGGGTTCTGGACATTTTCGAAAAGCAGGGGCGCTCCGGTCTGCTGGTCTTCGTCGTGCGCCAGGAGACCCAGACCAATCAGTTGGGGCAGGTTCTCAGCCTGGCCAAGCGCGTCAGCATTCACCGCAGCCTGCCCGACCAGGCTGCCGTCGCTTCAACGCCCTCCGGCGAAGAGCGTCAGTTGGCCGCCGTGCCCGTGGCGCCGCCCGAAGCCGACGTTATCCTGCCCAAGCCCGAGCCGCCGTCATTAGCCCAGCGTTTCTTCGAGGACGTATCGGTGGGTGACCGCCTCCCGCCCGTGGTCAAGGGCCCCATGACCACTTCTCACCTGGTGCGCTGGGCGGCCGCCAACGGCAACTACGCCCGCATTCACTGGGACCTGCCCTTTGCCCAGCTGGAGCAGGGCCTTCCCAATGTGGTGGTCAACGGCTCCCTCAAGAACCAGTACTTGGGGCAGCTGATGATCGACTTCGCCGGTGAGGAAGGCTGGTTCAAGCGCTTCTTCGTCCAGCACCGGGGTATGGACTTTCCCGGCGACGTGCTGACCGCCTC
>JAPPJA010000198.1:414-3019 GCA_028874675.1 Chloroflexota bacterium | reverse complement strand
CTGTAACTGTTCAGACTTGGTGTGTTACAAGCCGGAAAACCCGTCGTTCCCGCGAAGGCGGGAACCTGGAACCAGTGCAAGTCGTGGGTTGGGTAGGGGCGCATGGCCTTGCGCCCAGACGAAGTCGGGGGTATGACGGGTTTAGAGGCAGGCAATTCCCTCAACTCTGAACTGTTACGTTTCACATCCATCGCTAGACAATGCACACCCCCGTTGATAAGCTATGTCATCAGGTACACACAACCGGCGGACTCCATTTCCTTCGTACCATTCTGGTTCACCTTCCCGGAGATTCGGGCTGCGCCGCCGGCGCCACGGTTTGCCATGACCATCCCAGCCCGTCTTTCAACGTCCTCAGCCGTTGGCTGAGAATCCTCGAATATCATGCAATACAGGGTGGCGAATATGTTGTTTTCGGGCCGTTTACTGTTGGTCTTTTCCGTGGCTCTGGTATTGGCTGCGCTCCTGGCCTGCACCAGGCAGGTGGAGGTGGTCAAGGAAGTTCCCGTGGAAGTTGAAAAGGAAGTAACGGTGGAGGTGGAGCGAGAGGTGCCGGTGGAGCTCGTAAGGGAGGTGATAGTAGAGGTCGTCGCCACCCCCGCTCCCCAGGCTGAACTCCCCCGTCAGCCCCAGGTCCAGCCCGCCGAAGGACCCGCTCCGGCGCAACCCGCCCCCACTCCGGCGCCACCCCCGCCTCCTGCGGCCGAAATGGCGGAGGACGTGGAGCACATTTACAAGATCGGCATCGCCGAAGACCTTACCACGACAAATTACTGGGCCTACCTGGGCCCGGACGGCACCATCTGGAACCAGTACACCCTGGGCGGCACCAAGCCTACCCTCTATACCTATACCAGCCAGAGCTTCGACTGGGTCCCGTCCCTGGCTTCCGACTTTCCCACCGCCCTGGCCGAGGAAACCGTTGACGGACAGACCCTCTGGACCACCGAGGTCCCTCTCAAGCAGGGCGTAATGTGGAGTGACGGCCAGGAGGTGACCGCTGAGGACTTCGCTTTCACCGCCAATACGGCCAGCGAACTAATGCTCACCGGCAACTGGCCCGCCATCGTGGACCCCCAGTATTACCACCATTCCGAGGCCCTGGACCCCTATCGCCTCAAGATCTATTTCCAGCAGAAGCCCGGCCTGGCCCGGTGGCAGTTTGGCCTGGCCTTCATGCCCATCTTCTCCAGGGCTTACTGGGTACCCGTAGTCGAGGAGGCGAAGCAGGCCGGCGAACTGCCCGAGCAGCAGAAGGTGCTGTTTGCCCACGTCCCCGATGGCGAACCCACCGGCGGCGCCTTCGCTTTCGGCAAGTGGGAGAAGGGCGCCTTCGCCGAGAAGTCCCGAAACGATGGCTATTACTTCAGGGGCGCCACTTCCGTTCAGTACGACAATGGCGCCTATGTAGAAACCAAGCCGGGAGTCTATGAATTCACCGCCTTCGGCGATCCTTCCGGCGAAGTGAGCCTGGAGACCACCGAGGGACCCAATGCCAATAGCGCCATCTATTCCGTCTATGGCAGCCAGGACGCCACCGTGCTGGCCCTGAAGAAGGGCGACATCGACTTTATGCTCAATCCCCTGGGCCTCTCCAAGGGTCTCCAGGAGCAGCTGGAAGGCGCCGAGGGCCTTACCACCATCGAAAACTCCTCCGACGGCGTACGCTACCTGGGCTTCAACTTCCGCCGTGAACCCATGTCCAACCAGGCCTTCCGCCAGGCCATCGCGACCCTGATCGACAAGGAGTTTCTCACCCAGACCGTCCTCCAGGGCGTTGCCATCCCCGTTTACGCCATGGTCCCCAGCGGCAATGCGGCCTGGTACAACCCCAATGTCCCCCAGATTGGCCAGGGCCTTACCCGGGCCGAACGTGTGGCCCAGACAGTTGAATTGCTGAAGAACGCCGGCTTTACCTGGGAAGTGGAACCGAGGGTCAGCGAAGATGGCCGGTTCGTGGAACAGCAGGGCGAAGGGCTCCGAATGCCCAACGGCGATCCTATGCCCGAACTGACGGTCCTGGCTCCCAGCCCCGGCTATGATCCCCTCCGCTCCACCTTCGCCATCTGGATCGAGCGCTGGCTGACCGAGGTGGGCATTCCGGTTCGGGCCGACCTTACCGGATTTAACCTCATTGTCGAGAAGGTGTTCAACCAGCAGGACTTCGACATGTGGATCCTGGGCTGGGGCCTCAGCCTGTATCCCGACTACCTCGAAGCCTTTTTCCACAGCCGCTACTCCGACCTTGGGCAATACAACCCCGGCGGCTACAACAACCCGGACTTCGATCGGCTGGCCGACGAAATGGTGGCGGAGACGGAGTTGCAGCAGGCCCAGGACCTGGTCTTCGAGTTGCAGGCTCTCCTGGCCGAGGACCTGCCTTACGTAACCCTGTTTACAACACCCATCGTGGAAACCTACCGCAGCGACCGCATCGAGTTCCCCTACACCGAAAATCTCGGCGGCCTGCAAAATGCGGCGGGAATGCCTTCCCTGGTGGCCTTCAAATAGGCTTAATCTGTTGAGCGACGCGTTGTTCCACTTCTGTGGGAACAACGCCAGCGGCGCTGGCCGTCGCAATCAATCTCCAGGCGCGCCCACACAC
>JAPPJA010000198.1:0-404 GCA_028874675.1 Chloroflexota bacterium | reverse complement strand
TGCTGGGGTCCGAAAAATTTGGGGGGTTATTCCTTGCGGTTGGTCCATAAAAATCCTTTTAATTTTTTGTCGCTCGGTTTTTCCCCATTTTTGTGTTAAAAACGCCAGCGGCGCTGGCCGTCGCAATCAATCTCCAGGCGCGCCCACACACCCATCTTCAGGAGTTTGCCCCCAAATGACCGGCTACCTGGTTCGCCGCGCGGGACAAATGGTCCTGACGCTGTTCCTGATTTTTACCTTCGCCTTCTTCCTGGTGCAGGCCCAGCCCGGCGACTACGCCAGCTTCTATGCCCTCGACCCCGATATGCCCCCTGAAGTCAAGGACCAGCTCCGGGCCTGCTTCGGCCTGGACAAGCCCCCCTGGGAGCAGTACCTGATTCATCTCAAGACCACCGTCACCGGCA